>JADFDP010000079.1 GCA_018262835.1 Candidatus Aminicenantota bacterium | reverse complement strand
ACGTGCCCCTGCTGCGCTTCGACATGAGCGAATACCAGGAAAAGCACACCGTTTCGCGCCTGGTCGGCTCTCCCCCCGGCTATGTCGGCTACGAGGAGGGCGGGCTGCTGACCGAGGCCGTGCGCAAGTCGCCTTACGCCGTCCTGCTGCTCGACGAGATAGAAAAAGCCCACGCCGATATCTTCAACACGCTGCTGCAGGTGATGGACTACGCCACCCTGACCGACAACAGCGGCCGCAAGGCCGATTTTCGCAGCGTGGTGCTGATCATGACCTCTAACGCCGGGGCCAAGGAGCTCGACAAGGCTGCCGTCGGCTTCCAGGGCGAACCGCTTTCCGGGGCCGTTACCGTGGCCGTGGAAAAGCTTTTCTCGCCCGAGTTCCGCAACCGCCTGGACGCCATCGTCACCTTCCGCAACCTGGATGAGGGCGTGGTCGCGCGCATCGTCAGGAAAATGCTCTCTGAATTCAGCCTGCAGCTCGAGGAAAAAAAGGTGGCCCTGCATATCGGCCAGGGAGTCATACCCTGGCTGGCCCGGCGCGGCTTTTCCCGGATCTTCGGCGCCCGTGAAGTGGCGCGCCTGGTCCAGGAAAAGATCAAGAACCCGTTCGTCGACGAAGTGCTGTTCGGCCGGCTGAAAAGCGGCGGCAAGGCCAGCATCGAGGTCAGCAGGGACGAGTTGGTCATCCGGGTCAGGGACGAGAAACAAGAAAAGGGGCGAAAAGCGAAATCCCCCGCCAAACACGCTGACCCATCTTCGTAGGGAACGCAAATTTGCGTTCCCTACCCAAGCCGGATCCCGGATATTTTCCTTGTCCACATCTTTATTTCCATTGATTTTTTCTCACCGTCTTTCTATAATGCTTTCTTATGAATAATTCCGCCGGCGGCCGGGCCGGAAAAATGAGGAAAAAATGAACAGTGGGGAAAAGAAACAACCGCTCGAACTGCTGCGCGAAGTCGGGCTGCTCGCGGCCATCGCCTTCGCCATCGGCTCGGTCATCGGTTCAGGTATATTCAAGAAACCCGGGTTGATGGCCTCCCAGCTCGAATCGCCGCTGCTGCTGCTCTTGGTCTGGGTCGTTGCCGGCCTGATGACCCTGTTCGGCACGCTGAGCATTGCCGAGATCTCGGGCATGTTTCCCCAGGCCGGAGGCCAATACATTTATTTCAATAAAAGCTACGGCGATTTCTACGGCTACCTCTACGGCTGGGCCGTCTTCATCGTCATCCAAACCGGTTCCATCGCCTCCATCGCTTATGTTTTTTCCGATTCCCTGGGGTATTTTTTCACATTCCCGCGCCTGGGCCCGGCCTGGGAATCGTTCGCCCTGCACATCCCCTGGGTCGGGGCCATCACGCCGTTCAAGTTCATCGGCCTGAAAGGCTGCACCATCCTGCTGATCCTTTTCCTGACCGCCGTCAACTACCTGGGCGTGCGTTTCGGCAGCGCCATCCAGGTGATCTTCACCGGCTTGAAGATCGGCGTCATCCTGGCCCTGGTGGTCCTGGCCTTCGCCATCGGCCACGGCAGCCTGGCCAATTTCACCCAGTCGGCGGTCAATTTCAGCGGCGGCTACGCCCCGGTTTTCCTGGCCTTCATCATCGCCATGTCGGGGGCTTTCTGGGCCTATGACGGCTGGATCAACCTCACCTACCTGGCCGGCGAAATCAAGAATCCGCAGAAAAACATGCCACGGGCCATGATCATCGCCGCCGTCGTCTTCATCTCGGTCTACCTCCTGATCAACCTGGCGTATTTTTACATCATCCCCGTCCAGGAGATGGGCAGCAAATACCTGGCCGCCGAAAGCACAGGCCAGTCCTACCTGGTGGCCACCGATGTGGCTTCTTCCTTGTTCGGGGGCTGGGGCGGCAGCTTGATCGCAGTGGCCATCATGATCTCCACCTTCGGCACGGTCAACGGCACGCTGATGATGTCGGCCCGGGTCTATTACGCCATGGCCAGGGAGAAGCTGTTTTTCAGGAAGCTGCAGCATGTCCATCCGCGCTTCCGCACCCCCGGACCCTCGCTGATCGTCCAGGCCGCCTGGACCTCGATCCTGATCCTGAGCGGCACCTTCGATCAGCTGACCGACATGCTGATCTTCGTCTCCTGGATCTTTTACGCCGCGGCCGCCCTGAGCGTGATCGTCCTGCGCCGGAAAATGCCAGACCACGAACGCCCGTACCGGGTCTGGGGTTATCCGCTGGTTCCGGTCCTGTTCATCATTTTTGCAGCCGTCTACGTCGTGTTCACCCTGTATTCCGACATCGCCAATTTCACCAGCGGCCGCGCCCCATTGATCAATTCGCTGCTCGGCCTGCTGCTGGTGGCCGCCGGCATCCCGGGCTACTTGTTCTGGAAAAGGAAAAAAAACAAAGAGGCAACATGAAAAAAGCAAATTTATTCTGCCTGCTGCTCATCCTGGCCGGCGCCCTGCCCGGAGAAAACGGGAAATTGACCGCCTATCCCGAGATGATGTCCCTGCTTGAGAAACTGGACGCTTCCAGTCCCAGGGTTTCGCTGGCCGTTATCGGCCGGTCAGTCCAGGGGCGCGACATCCCGGCTCTGATGTTTTCCAGCGCCAAATTCGCCGCCCGGCGCGATAAAAAACCCATGGCGCTGGTATTCTGCCAGCAGCATGGCGACGAACCTTCCGGCAAGGAGGCCGCCCTGCTCCTGGCCGCCAACCTGCTCGGCCGCGATGGAAGGATCCTCGAGCGTCTCGACCTGATCCTGGTGCCCTGCCTCAACCCCGACGGATCTGAACTCAAGCAGCGGCGCAACGCCGCCGGCCGCGACCTGAACCGCAACCACGTGCTCTTGAGCGAGCCCGAGACCCTGGCCCTGCACCGCCTGTTCCAGCAATGGCTGCCGGAGATCGTCCTCGACGTCCACGAGTACGGGGCGGTTTCCAAGTGGTGGGTCGAGCAGGGGCTGATCAAGAACGCCGATGAAATGCTCGGTGCCTTGAGCAACCTGAACATTGACGCCGCCATCCGCTCGTTCAGCCAGGAGATCTTTTTCCCGGCCATGCGCGAGAAGGTCCAGGGCGACGGCCTCATCCTGTTCCCCTACACGGTGGGAGCGCCGGTGGAGAACGAGCGGCTGCGCTTTTCGACCAACGATATCGACGACGGCCGCCAGAGCCTGGGCATCTACAACACCCTTTCCTTTATCCTGGAGGGCAAAGGCTACGGCGACATGGCCAACATGCTGGAACGGCGTTCCGCCGCCCAGCTCAGCGCCATGACCGCTTTCCTGAGCACCGCCGCCGCCAAAAGCGGCGAGATCCTTAGCCTTGTCCCCCCGGCACGGGCCGCGCTGCTCAAGCCGGTCGCTCCCGGCGAACGCGCTTTCGTGCGCATGGATTACTTTCCCGACCCCGCCCGGCCCAGCATCGCCTTCCCGGTATTCGACCTGGTGAAGTGGCAGGCCGAGGTCCGCGAGTGGAAGCCCTTCGAGCCGCTGGTCAAGGTCAAGAAAAGCGTCCGCTTGCCGCAGGCCTATGTCATCCCGGCCGCTGAAACCGCGCTGATCGAGCTGCTCAAGCGCCATCAGCTCCGCCTGTGGCGGCTGACGGCCCCGGCCGCGGCCACGCTGGAGAAATACCACGTCCTGCACGCCGCGGCACGATTCGAGGAAGAGCGTTCCCTGCCCGAATTCGACCTGGAAAAGACCAGCGAAAAAAGCGTATTGGCCGCCGGCACCGTCGTGATTTTCCTGAGCCAGCCGGCCCGGCGCCTGATCCCCCTGCTGCTCGAGCCCGAATCCTCCTGGGGCATCCTGACCGATACCGGGGGCGTGGCGAGCCAGTTCAGCGGCTATGCCAGGGAAGGCGGGATTTATCCGATCTGGCGCCTGCTGGAGAAGGTTGACCTGCCGCTGGAAGAGATCAAATAAACCGGGCTGGCTCTCGGTAGACGGCATACGGCCAACAGCAGACGGCAAGATCCTGAAACGATGTTTTCAAGATCGGGAAAATGCCGTTCCCGTATGCCGTGTGCCGAGTTGCGCTTGGAACTCTAAAAGAACTGGCTGACCAGCACCACCAGGATCAGCAGCGGGCAGACATACTTGATGGCCATGACCCACAACCGGGCCAGGCGGAAGCTGACGCCGCCGGCGGTGATCTCCGCGAGGGCATTGGCCGTCTTCCAGACATGGGCCACGAATATTGCGATCAGGAGGGAGCCCACGCTCAAGGCCACGTTTCCCCAGACCTTGTCCCAGAGGGAAAGGAAATCGACATGGACGACCGGCAAGCGGCTGAAGAATTTCATGCCGCCGCCGGAGAGGGCCGAAGGGATACCGAAAGCAAAGGCCAGCGCCCCCATCAGCCAGGCGGCTCGGCGCCGCGGCCATTTTTTTTCATCGATCAGGAAAGCCACCGGCACCTCCAGGATGGAGATGGTCGACGTGAGGGCGGCCACGGCCAGCAGCAGGAAAAAGAGGGCAGCGAATCCCATACCCCCAGGCATATGGGCGAAGATCACCGGCAGGATGGCGAACACCAGCCCCGGGCCCTGGTCGGGCGCCATGTTCTGCGAGAACAGGGCAGGGAAAATAATAAATCCGGCCAGGATGGCCACGGAAGTGTCCAGTACCGCCACCCAGGCCGCCGAAGAGACAAGATTTTCCTTCTTGCCCAGGTAGGAGCCGTAGGTCAGCATCGTCCCCAGCCCCAGGCTGAGGCTGAAGAACGCCTGGCCCATGGCCTCCAAAAATACCCGGCCGTTGATCTTGGCGAAATCGGGCTTCAGGTAGAAAAGCAGCCCTTTTTCGGCGCCCGGCAGGGTCAGCGAGCGGACCATGAGCAGGAGCATGATCAAAAACAGCGCCGGCATAAGGATCTTGGAATATTTTTCCAGCCCGGCGGAAACTCCCTTGGCGACGATGTGCACGGTCAAAACCATGAATATGCCCAGCAGCAGGATCAGCTGCCAGGGAGAGGCGATGAATGATCGAAACAAGGCCGCGGCCTGGCCTTTGCCGAGGGCGGCAAGCTGGCCGCTGAGCGACTTGTAGCAGTAGCCCAGGGTCCAGCCGGCGATGACCGAATAAAAGGAGAGGATCATCACCCCGGTCAGCACGCCCAGGAAGCCCGTGTAATGCCATTTCGTCCCCGGGCGGATGGCCTGGAAGGCCCCCACCGGGTTCTTGGCCGTGGCCCGGCCCAGGGCGAACTCGGCCAGCATGACCGGCAGCCCCAGGACGATGACGCAGCCGATGTAGATCAATACGAACAGCGCCCCGCCGTTCTTGCCGGTAATGTAGGGAAAGCGCCAGATGTTCCCCAGCCCGACGGCCGAGCCGGCGGCGGCCAGGATGAAACCGACCCGTGAACCCCAATTGCCTCTGGATGACATGTTGCTTCTCCTTAGACCGCTTAGTAACACAGCGGGCTTTTCATTGTCAACTTGGGAAACGGGAAAGGAAAATGACGCGAGGTTCGAACTTCGAGGTTGAAAAAAAGAAAGCTGACTGCTTTTCTTTATCACTTGCCGCCGATTTGACTTTTTTTCGCCAAACGTTTATTCATGACTCTTACCCGGGAGAAATTCATGACAGACACCGGATCCAAAGGCGGACTGGCGCGCCGCCTGGGCATGCTCGACGCCAGCAGCATCGTCATCGGCTCCATGATCGGCTCGGGCATCTTCATCGCCCCCTCGCTCATGGCCGGTTTCATCCAGACACCGGGATTGCTGGTCCTGCTCTGGCTGATCGGCGGCGTCCTGACCGTGTTCGGCGCCCTGAGCCTGGGCGAGCTGGCGGCGGCTTTTCCCAGGGCCGGCGGGCAGTACGTGTTTCTCAGGGAGGCCTTTTCACAAGTGTGGGGCTTCCTGTTCGGCTGGACCTTTTTCCTGGTGGTGCAGAGCGGCTTCATCGCCGCCGTGGCCATCGCCTTCGCCAAGTACCTGGGGATCTTTTTCCCGTTCCTGGGCGAAGCCAGCAAGCTGTTCTCAATCGGCCTGTTCGGCAAGACACTCAGCCTGTCGACGGCCCAGGCCTCCGCCATTCTGTGCATCATGCTGCTCACCGCGGTCAACATCCGCGGCGTGCGCGCCGGCGCCGCTTTGCAGAACGTCTTTACCTTTACCAAGGTGGCGGCCATGCTGGCGCTGGTCATGGCGGCTTTCTTCTTTTTCAAGGGCAGCTTCAGGAATTTCACGCCCCTGCTGCAGCCGATCCTCCCCCCGGCCTCCACCCTGCCCCTTTTTGCCGCCCTGGCCGTGGCCATGAGCAAGGCCCTGTTCGCCTACGACTCCTGGAACTCGGTGGCCTTCGTGGCCGAGGAGGTGCGCGAGCCGCAGAAAAACATACCCCGGGCCATGTTCCTGGGCAGCGGCGCCGTGGCCCTGCTCTACACCCTGACCACCATGGCCTTCATCTATGTGATCCCGGTCGGGCAGATGGCACAGGTCAGTGAAAACCGCATCGGCGCGGCCGTGGCCCAGGCCATCATGGGCCAGGCCGGGCTGATCTTCATCACCCTGGCCATCCTGGTCTCCACTTTCGGCTGCGTCAACGGCCTGATCCTTTCCGGTCCGCGCCTGTATTATGCCATGGCCCGCGACGGCGTTTTCTTTAAAAAAAGCTGCCGCATCCACGAAAAATACAAGACACCGTACATTTCGCTGGTCTACCAGGGAATGTGGAGCAGCATCCTGGTCCTGACCGGCACCTTCAATGACCTGTTGACCTATACGGCCTTCGCCTCGCTGCTCTTCAACGCCATGACCGTCATCGGACTGGTCAAGCTGCGCGTGCAGCAGCCGGACCTGGAGCGCCCCTACCGCGTCAGCGGCTATCCCCTGGTGCCCATTCTTTATGTGGCCATCGCTCTCTTCTTCATCATCTACATCATCATCGGCGACCCGGTCAATTCCGGCAGGGGGCTGTTTTTGATTTTAACCGGCCTGCCGGTTTATTTCTATTGGAAAAAGAGGTTGAAGTGTTGAAGCGTTTAAGAGTGAACAGCAATATTCGAAATGGCTTGCTGCCCATCGCCCCTTGAACCCACTAATTTTTTTATTTAACAACGAACTTCGAACCTCGGACTTTTTCCAATTGACTTAATTTTTTTAATTTATTAAAATCTGCCTTTACCGAGGAGGACGCGCATGAACCAAGGACCATCTTTGTGGGGTTGGATCTTCATGGCCACGGCCTGGGGAGTGATCCTGGTGTTGACGATCTACTGCTTCAGCCGCGTGCTGCTGGCCAAGAAGAAAAAGACCGAGAGCGGCGGCCGCGCCCAGTGGGCTTCGCGCATCGGCCTGATCCTGGCCATGGCCGGCAACGCCATCGGCCTGGGCAACTTCCTGCGCTTCCCGGTCAAGGCGGCGGCCAACGGCGGTGGTGCTTTCATGATCCCCTACTTCTGCGCCCTGCTCTTCCTGGGCGTGCCCCTGATGTGGGTGGAGTGGACCATGGGGCGCCACGGCGGCGTCCACGGCCACGGCACCACCCCGGGCATGTTTGCCCTGATGTGGAAGCATCCGGCCGCCAAATATCTCGGTGCTCTGGGCATCGCCCTGCCGTTCACCATCGTGATCTACTACAATTTCATCGAGTCCTGGACCCTGGGCTTCGCCTGGTTCTCGGGCACGGGCAAGTATTTCGGCCTGACCACCCGCGACGCCATGGGCCAGTTCCTGCGCGGCTTCCAGGGAGTCGAGCACAACCAGTTCTTCGCCTCCTGGCTGCCCATCATTTTCTTTTTCGCTCTCACCCTCTCGATCAACTACTATTTCCTGCGCAAGGGCATCTCCAAGGGCATCGAGGTGCTGGCCAAGATCGGCATGCCGGTCCTCTTTATCTTCGGCATCATCCTGGCCGTGCGCGTATTAACCCTGGGCACGCCGCCAACCGGGATATCTTCTGTTTCTTCAGGATTGGCCTATATGTGGAATCCCGACTTCAGCCAACTCAGCAAAGCCACGGTCTGGCTGGTGGCCGCCGGCCAGATCTTTTTCACCCTCAGCCTCGGCCAGGGCATCATCAACACCTATGCCTCTTATCTGCGTGAAAAGGACGACGTCACCCTCAATGGCCTCTCCACCTCCATGACCAATGAATTCGCCGAGGTCATCCTGGGCGGCACCATCGCCATCCCGGTCGCCGTCGCCTTCTTCGGCGTGGTCGAGACCAAGCTCATCGCCCAGGAAGGGGCCTTCAACCTGGGATTCCAGTCGCTGCCGGTCATCTTCCAGAAGATCCCCCTGGGCCAGATCTTCGGCGCCATGTGGTTTTTCCTGCTCTTCATCGCCGGCATCACCTCCTCGGTGGCCATGACCTCGCCGGCCGTGGCTTTCCTGGAGGATGAATTCAAGTGGAAGCGTAATCGGGCTGTGAACACGGCATTCGCCGTGCTGGCAGCCTGCGCGGTCCTGGTGGTCGCTTTCTTCAAGTTCGGTTTCCTGGACGAACTCGATTTCTGGGCCGGCACCTTCGGGCTGGTCGTTTTCGCCACCATAGAAATAGTCATCTTCTCCTGGATCTTCGGCGTCAAAAAGGGCTGGGAGGAAATGCACATCGGGGCCGACCTGAAAGTGCCGAAGATATTTAAATTCATCCTGAAGTTTGTCACGCCGGTCTACATGCTGGTGGTGCTGGGCGCCTGGACCTACCAGGAGGCCATCGCCAAGTTCCTGATGAAGGGCGAGGAAAAAAGCCGCCACCCCTACCTGTGGGGGGCGCGCGCCATGTTCGTCAGCCTGATCCTGATCACGGTGTTCATGGTCTGGCTGGCCTGGCGCAAAAGGAAAAACCGGGCGCAAAGCTGATCCATTTTCCCTAATAAGAAGAGGAGCCGCTTTCCAGTTCAGCTTTGGCTTTTTTCTGAACCGATCGGTCTTTCGGCGGCCAGAAGCGAGGGGAGTTATTCCCCTCCCAACCTGGCCTCCTGGAAAACCAAAAATCCCAGGGGACTCATGCGCAGAGCATGAATCCGCTTGTTGTGCGCCATGAGGTGGTTCAAATGGAAAAGGGGGATCAGGGGCAATTCTTCCCGCAGCAGGCGCTCGGCCGCGGCGTATAATTGCCAGCGCGCGGTTTTGTCCTCTGTTTCGGCTGCCCGGGCCAGTATGCGGCTGTATTCAGGGCCGACCGACATGGTTTTTTCACTGCTGGCCGGATCCAGCATGAACATCGGGTTCAGAAACACGCCGGGGTCGGCGGTATAGCCCCAGCCGAGCAGAAACATGTCGGGTTCACCGTTTTGCACGGCCTGGAAGAGTCTGGCAAAGGGCAGCTTGACATTTTTAATATTGATATTGACCTGGCGGGCGTTGGTCACAATGGCCCGGGCCACATCCTCGAGGCCGAATTGCCCTTCAGAGAAATACAGGGTGCAGGAAAATCCCTTGGCCAGGCCTGATTCCAGCAGCAGACTCCGCGCTTTTGTCAGGCTGAAATCATCCATGCCGATGCCGGGACCGGAACCCGTCATCTGCGGAGGGAGAAAGCCCGAGGCAGCAACGGCGAAGTTTTGGAAAATTTGCTTGACCAGGACCTTTTTGTTCAGCAGATGAACAAACGCCTTCCTGGCCTGCAGCCGGGAAAACGGCTGCCGCTTGCAGTTGAACCCCAGATAGTGGGTAATGAGCATGGGTTTGGATAAAATCGCGATATGCGCTTTGTCCCGCAGTTCATCGTACTCCTTGGCCGAGCGGATCAAGTCGATATCGGCGCCGCGGTTCTTGATCTGGGTAAGACGGAGAGCCGCGTTCGCTTCGCTTTTGAAGATGATCTTCTCCAGTTTGGCCGGATGCTGCCAGTAGCGATCGTTGCGGGTGAGCAGCAGGGATTTGCCCCTGACCCATTCGCCAAAAACAAAAGGACCGGTTCCGACCGGCTTGAATTCCCGGCCGTCATAGGAGCCGGGAGCCACCACGCTGCCGCGCAGATCGGTCAGGGAAAAAAGAAAGGGGAAATAGGGGCGGGAAAGTACAAATTCAACGGTCCAATCGTCCAAAGCCTTTACCGTCGCAATATAAGGAAAAAACCTACCGAAAGCGACATATTCCTCCTGTTTTTTTTCCATTCGCTTGGCAAAGGAATAGACAACGGCCCGGGCATCCAATTCATCGCCGTTGTGAAACCTCACCCCCCGGCGCAGGTAAAATATCCAGCGCTTGCCGTTTTCCTTGAAAACCCAGCGCGCGGCCAGGCACGGTTCCACGGAAACGGTATCCTTGCCGAGGCGGACCAGCCCTTCAAAAACGTTAAAAATGACCTCTTGGGAATAAAAATCCTCGAACTTGCCGGGATCCAGGGTCAGAGAATCGGCCAGGCGCAGATAGATTACGCCCTGCTCCGCTCCCAGCACGGAAAATAACAGCAGCAGCCACGAAAAGCAAAAACGGTGCAAACCTCGGATCATTGACCATATTATAAAATCAAAACCATTTA
>JADFDP010000078.1 GCA_018262835.1 Candidatus Aminicenantota bacterium | reverse complement strand
CATATCGGAACCGAAAAGGTCGGAAAGAGCCGCATCCGCATCCTCGATTACGACGAGCAGGGAGTGCGTGAAAAAAATGATGCGCTTCTGAATGAGTGCGTGCCTTTCCGTGACACCGATTCGGTGACCTGGATCGACATCGAGGGACTGCAGGACATCAAACTTCTGGACAGCCTTGGCTCCTGCTACGGGCTGCATCCGCTGATCCTGGAGGACATTCTCAACACCGACCAGCGCCCCAAGTCCGACGACATGGAAAGTTACATCTATATTGTCCTCAAGATGCTCGATGTCGACCCCGCCAGCCTGGAGATCATTTCCGAGCAGGTCAGCATCGTCTTCGGCCGCAATTACGTCATCTCCCTGCAGGAGGGGCGCGAAGGCGACCTGTTCGAGCCGCTGCGCGAGCGCATCCGCAGCGGCAGGGGGCGCATCCGCAAGATGGGGCCCGACTACCTGGCCTATTCCCTGCTCGACACCATCATCGACCATTATTTCCTCATCCTGGAAAAATTCGCCGAGCGCATCGAGTCGCTTGAAGAACACCTGGTCAACGATCCCAAGCCGGAAATCCTGCATGAAATCCATCGCATGAAACGGGAGATGATTTTTTTGCGCAAGTCGGCCTGGCCGCTGCGCGAATTGATCTACGGCCTGGAAAAGAGCGATTCGGACCTGATCCGCCCGGCAACCAAGATCTTCCTGCGCGATATCTACGACCACGCCGTGCACATTATCGACAGCATCGAAACCTACCGCGAGATGCTCTCCAGCATGCTGGACATCTACCTTTCATCGGTCAGCAACCGCATGAACCAGGTCATGAAGGTGCTGACCATCATCGCCACCATCTTCATGCCCCTGACCTTCCTGGCCGGCGTCTATGGCATGAATTTCAAGTACATGCCCGAGATCGGCTGGCGATGGGGCTATCCGCTGGTATTGCTGATCATGCTGGGCGTCGCCGGAGTCATGATTTATTTTTTCAAAAAAAAGAACTGGCTGTAGCCGAGGCGACGAGCCTGCGTTTTTCGTAATTCGTAATTCGCTGCCGCCCGCTAACGCTACTTTGCCTTCTTTCTTGCGAATCACGAATTGCGTGTCACGAATTACGGAGTTCTGCTGAACTTGACCTCTGCCCAAGTTTATGTTATGAATATCGCCAATGTCATGTGAACGGGTTCTTCTGTCGCCTGCTGCCGCCTGGCTCCGCGCCTGGCGCTGGGCGGACCCGTCCGCCTGAAAATCCAACCATCCATCCATTTTTCTTTTTTTTAATTCAGAACATCAAGGAGAAAAAACATGGAACGATTTTCAGGACGCAAAAAAGACTATTTACCGACCCATTTCTATAACATCAAGGCCGACCTGGACGAACTCCCCAAGCCGCCGCTGCATCCTGCGACCGGTGAACCGCTCGATCCCTCGGCGCTGGAGGTGATCTTCCCCAAAGGGTTCATCGAGCAGGAGATCAGCCGGGAGCGCTTCATTCCCATCCCTGCGGCGGTTCTGGAGGCCTATGCCCAATACCGCCCCACGCCGCTGGTGTATGCCGGCGAATTGAAGAAACGCCTGAATACCCCGGCCCATATCTTTTACAAGTACGAAGGGGTGAGCCCCATGGGCAGCCACAAGGGCAACACGGCGCTGATGCAGGCCTACTTGGCTGCTCAGGAAGGGGTGCGGGAACTGGTCACCGAGACCGGGGCCGGCCAATGGGGCTCGGCACTGGCCTATGCCGGAGAACGCTTCGGCGTCGCTGTCCGCGTCTTCATGGTGCGCGCCAGTTTCCGCCAGAAGCCGGGCCGGCGGACGATGATGGCCCTGGTCGGGGCGCGGGTCGAGGAAAGCCCCGGGCCGAACACGGAGGCGGGCAAGGCCCTGTTTCTGGAGAATCCCGACCATCCGGGCAGCCTGGGCATCGCCATCGCCGAGGCCGTGGAGACGGTGCTGAAGGACCCGGGCAGCAAGTATGCGCTGGGCTCGGTGCTGGACGGCGTGCTGCTGCACCAGACCGTGATCGGCCTGGAAGCGGAGCGGCAACTGGACGAGCTCGGTCTGGAGCCGGACACGGTCATCGGCTGCGTGGGCGGCGGTTCCAATTTCGCCGGCATCAGCTTCCCCTTCGTGAGAAAGAATCTGACTGGCGGGAAACATATCCGCTTCATCGCTGTCGAGCCCGTTTCCTGCCCCTCGATCACGCGCGGCGACCTGCGCTATGACCATGGCGACAGTGCCGGCTTGACCCCGCTGCTGTTCATGCACACCCTGGGCAGGGATTTCATTCCGCCAGCCATCCATGCCGGCGGACTGCGCTACCACGGCATGGCGCCCCTGGTCAGCCACCTGGTCCGCGGCGGCACGGTGCAGGCGCGTTCCTACGACCAGGATCAGGTGTTCACCGCGGCGCAGGCCTTCTTTGCCAGCGAGGGCATCCTGCCCGCGCCCGAGTCGGCCCACGCCGTCGCCGCTGTTATCGAGGAGGCGCTCAAGGCCAGGGACGGGAACGGGGAGCCGGTCATCCTGTTCAACCTTTCGGGCCACGGACATTTCGACATGCACGCCTACGAACAGAACGGGAAATGAAGCAGAAGAAGACGCCGGACGTTAGACGTTAGAAGTCAGCAAAGCCCTGGGAGGAAAAATGCTCTCGGATTTGCTGCTTTCTTGCTGACGTCCGGTGTCTAGCGTCTAACGTCTTTCCACCTGTGATACAATGAAAAACAATGGCTCAAGCAGAATACGACGTCATTATCGTCCAGCCCTATCCATTCGCCGACCATCCGTCCTTCCCCGAGGGGATCTTGAAGCGTGCCCTGGAGGCAGCGGGGTTCAGCGTCGGCGTGCTCGAGACGCCGTTCTGGCAGGACAAGGAGTCTTTTACGGCGCTGGGCCGGCCGGCCCTTTTTTTCGCCGTGGTCTCCGGCCCGCTCGACTCGGTGGTGCTGAATTACACCGCCGGTCGCCGCCGGCGGCGCGAGGACCTGTACCAGTTTGGCGGCGCCGCTTTTTTTAGCGGCCGCCCCCCGGACATCAAGTTCAAGATCAGGCCCGACCGCACCCTGACCGTTTTTACCAGCCGTCTGCGCGAGGCGTACCGCGGGGTGCCGGTGGTCATTGGCGGTGTCGAGGCCGGCCTGCGCTGCTTTGCCCACTACGATTTCCAGGAGAATAAGATCCGGCGCTCGCTGCTCCTTGATTCCCGGGCCGATATCCTGGTCAGCGGCAATGGTGAAAAGCAGATCGTGGCCATCGCCCGCTTGCTGAGCCAGGGAGTGGCGGCGGCGCAGATGGATATTCCGGGCATGGCCCGGATCTGGACGCGGTTGCCCGCTGAAAAAAACTGCCTGGAACTCCCATCCTGCGAAGAGGTGCAGGCCGAACCCGGGCAACTGCTGAAGAGCCAGATAATGATCGGCCGCGCCGCCGGCAACCGCGCCCTGGCCCAGAAGCACGCCGGCCGCTGGGTGGTGCTGAACCCGGCCGAACGCTATCAAAGCGCTGATTTGGATTTCATCTACGAGCTTGACTATCGGCGCCGCCATTTAAGCAGTCCGGCCTTTTCTCCGGCCCTGCGCATGAACCTTTTTTCAATCACGTCGCACCGCGGCTGCGCCGGCGGCTGCGCCTTCTGCTCGATCACGCTCAGCGAAGGGCGGCGGGTGGTCTCGCGTTCTCCGGATTCGATTTTCAGGGAAATCCGCTCCCTGGCCATTCATCCCGAATGGAGCGGCGTGGTTTCCGATATCGGCGGGGCCACGGCCGAGATGTACGGCAGCGACTGTTTAATGGATGGCTGCCGATGCGATTCCTGCCTGCAGCCCCGGACCTGCCGCCATTTCAAGCCCGGAGAGCCATATCGGGAGCTGCTGCGCCGAGGTCGGGCCCTGCCCGGAGTAAAAAAGATCATGCTGGGCTCGGGCGTGCGCCATGACCTGATGCTGCGCAATCCCGAACTTCTGGAAGAGATCCTGCATGAACATTGCGGCCGTTTTTTGCGCGTGGCCCCTGAGCACAGCGAGGACGAAGTCCTGGACCTGATGGGCAAGCCGCGTTTCGCGGTCTTCGAAGAATTCGTTGCCCTTTTCAACCGCTTGAACCGCAGGCTGCGCCGTCCCGTCGAACTGGCGCCTTACCTGATCGTCGGCCATCCCGGCGAAACCGCGGCCATGCTGCCAATCATGAAGAAAAAACTGCGCGCCCTGGGCTTGAAAACCTGCGACGCCCAGATCTTTACCCCCAGCCCTGGCACCCTGGCCACGGCCATGTACCATGCCGGCCTTTCGCCGGCCGGAAAACCCATCGCGGTGGAAAAGGATGTCCGCGCCCTGCAGCGGAACAAAGATCTGCTGACCAAGGATTGACTGCATTCCTGCTGCCCAAGCTCCCTTTTGGCTTGACTTGCATTTCGATCTCCCTTAAACTTTTCCCATGATAAAAAACATTTTATTCAAGAGTCAAAAAAGCGTTTTCTGCGCATTGTTCCTGAGCATTGTCGTCGCCTTGAATGCGTATGGGCAGTACCAAAAAGCAAGCAGCAGCGGCCTGGATATTTACTTCCGTGTTTTCGGTGAGGGCACGCCGATATTACTCATCGGCGGGGGACCGGGCGATGTCGCGGATCGCTACCTCAGTTTAAGTCAGGGAATCGCCAAAAACCACCAGTGCATTTTGGTCGATCAAAGAGGAACCGGGAAATCTTCTCCGGCCGTGTATGATTCGTCCACGATCTCCCTTGCCCTTACTCTCGGAGATTTTGAGGCCATACGCAAGCAGCTTGGCCTGAAACAATGGACCGTGCTCGGTTTTTCATACGGCGGCTACCTGGCCTCGCTCTATGCCGCAACGTTCCCTTCTTCGGTCTCCTCGCTGCTGCTCCTGGGCTCGATGGGATTGAATACGGACGCCTTTTTGTATTTTAATGACAATATCACCTCCCGGCTCTGGGCGTCGGACCTGGAATTGGAGAGGTATTGGAGTGATCCGGCCAGAGCCGCGGAAAACCGCAACCATGCGATCACGGAAATCGTCAGGGCCAGGATGCCCGGCTATTTTTTTGACCGGAAAAAATCCTTGTGGGTCAGCCAGACCATGAAAGACTCGGATTTCAATTTTGACATGGGCGACTGGCTCTGGAAGGACATTGTCAAAACGGATATCGCTAAAATGGAGCCGCAATTTTCCAAGCCGGTTCTTATACTCCAAGGGCGCCAGGATCCAATGGGCGAATCGGTCGCCCAGGTTTTGGCCCGCTATTATAAAAAATCAAAATTGATTTTCATTGAAAAGTGCGGGCATTATTCCTGGATCGAGCAGCCCGAAAAAGTCTTTTCTGCCATAGCGGAATTTTTGGCCGGCAACAAATAAAGCATAAATCGCCGGCCGGCAGGCCGCTGGCCTGCGAGAACGTCATCCGCCCCCTGCGGGATGGCAAGCTTACGTTGAGCGGGGATTTAAAAATATTCCTGAAAAAGCAAGCTGCTTTACTTGGTTTGCCAAAAAAAATAAAATGCGCTACAATCGCTCCTTATGTCCTGACAAGGAGATCCGTGATGCGCAGTGACAACCATGTCCAGCATGCCAGCCAGGCTTTGGCCGACCGCGTCCTTGAGAGAACCGGCGTTGAAGCAGACCGCTGCTACCAGTGCGGCAAATGCTCGGCCGGCTGCCCCCTGGCCGCCGAGATGGATTTTCCCCCCAGCCAGATCATGCACTTGCTGCAGCTGCGGGAATTCCCGGAATTCTCCGAAATGGCGCTGCGCTCGCATACGATATGGCTTTGCCTGACCTGCGAGATCTGCTATGCCCGCTGCCCCATGGAGATCGACATCCCCAGGATCATGGACGCCCTGCGCCATGAAGCGCTGGCCCGGAATAAAGTCAATCCCAAGGCCAAGGACATCCTGGCTTTTCACCGCGCCTTCCTCGATTCGGTGCGCACCACCGGCCGCCTTTTTGAAATGGGACAGATCATCGACTACAAGCTGCGCAGCCGCCATTTCCTTCAGGACATGCTGCAGGCGCCCTGGATGTTTCTGGTCGGCAAGCTGCACCTGCTGCCCGAGCGCGTGCGCGGCCGCCGCCTCTTGGGGCGGATCTTTGCCAGGACGCTGAAGGCCAAGGAGAAACGCCCATGAAAACCGGATTTTACCCCGGCTGCTCGATGAAGGGTTCCGCCCGCGAATACAGCGAATCGCTGCTGGCGGTGAGCCAGGCCCTGGGGCGGGAGCTGCCCGAGATCCCGGACTGGAACTGCTGCGGCGCCACCGCCGCCCACAACCTGGACCGCGACTTGGCCCTGGCCCTGCCGGCGCGCATCCTGGCCGCGGCCGAGAAGGACGGCATGTACGAAGTGCTGGTGCCCTGTGCCGCCTGCTACAGCCGCCTGAGCGTCACCCGCCACGAACTGCTGGGGGACGAGGATCTGCGCCGGAAGATATCGGGCCTGATCGAAGCCGACTACCGCGGCACGGCCCGGGTGCTGAACATCGTCGAATGGCTGGGCGGAATTCCCGATCTGGAAAGCAAGGTCAGGAAGCCTTTCGCGCACAAAGTCGCCTGCTATTATGGCTGCCTGCTGGTGCGGCCGGCCGGCATCGTGAATTTCGACCGTCCCGAAGAACCGCGGTCCATGGACCT
The DNA here is from genome assembly GCA_018262835.1 of Candidatus Aminicenantota bacterium. GTDB lineage: Bacteria > Acidobacteriota > Aminicenantia > UBA2199 > UBA2199 > UBA2199. The sequence goes on along the minus strand of JADFDP010000078.1, from coordinate 4,193 downwards.
GCTGATGAAAAAAATCGGGGCCGACCCGCTGGATTGGGCTTTCAAGACCGAATGCTGCGGGGCGGGCTTTTCCGTTTCGCGTACGGATCTCGTGGCCAGGCTGAGCGGGCTGATCCTCGATGACGCCGTGCAGCGCGGCGCCGAAGCCGTGATCGTCGCCTGCCCCATGTGCCACCTCAACCTGGACATGCGCCGTCCGAACATCGAGAAGCTTGCCGGCAAAAAATACAATATTCCGGTCATCTATATCACCCAGGCCCTGGGCCTGGCCATGGGCATCGAGCCGAAAAAACTCGGGCTGCAAAGGCACAAGGTGAAGGTGAAATTTACGCAGGGGCTAGCCAAGCCCCCCGCGGCCTCAATAACCCCTGCATCGGCGAAGCCGACCGCAGGGGCAAAATCCGCCTCCGGGGACTCCCCGGCTGAAGCCCCCTTCGCGGGGCCTTCAGCCAAGAGGGGGGCATAACATGGCGCGCATCGGCGTTTTTATTTGTCACTGCGGGGAGAACATCAGCGCCACGGTCGATGTCAAAAAGGTTGCCGCCGCCGCGTCCCGGATCCCGGGAGTGGCCCACAGCGTGGAATACAAGTACATGTGTTCTGATCCCGGCCAGCAGATGATCAAGAACGCCGTCAGGGAGAAGAACCTGACCGGCGTGGTGGTGGCGGCCTGCTCGCCGCGCATGCACGAGCCCACCTTCCGCCGCGCCTGCGCCGAGGCCGGTCTGAACCCCTTCCTCTGTGAGATGGCCAATATCCGCGAGCATTGCTCCTGGGTCCATGAAAAAAGCGACGCCACCACAAACAAGGCCATCGATATCGTGCGCACCCTGGTGGCCAAGGTGAAAAAGAACAAGGCCCTGCTGCCCATCAAGGTGCCGGTGACCAAGACCGCCCTGGTACTGGGCGGCGGCATCGCCGGCATCCAGGCCAGCTTGGACATCGCCAACGCCGGCCACAAGGTGATCCTGGTGGAAAAGCAGCCCTCCATCGGCGGCCACATGTCGCAGCTGTCGGAGACCTTTCCCACCCTTGACTGTTCCCAGTGCATCCTGACCCCGCGCATGGTGGAGGTCGCCCAGCACCCCAACATCACCCTGCATTCCTATTCTGAATTGGAGAGCCTGGACGGCTTCATCGGCAATTTCAAGGCGCGCATCCGCAAGAAAGCGCGCAGCCTGGACGAGAAACTCTGCACCGGCTGCGGCCTGTGCACCCAGAAATGCCCGACCAGGAAAATCGCCAGCGAGTTCGACGCCGGCCTGGGCCTGCGCCCGGCCATCTACGTTCCCTTTCCCCAGGCAGTTCCCAACAAGCCGGTCATCGACCGCGAGCATTGCACGTACTACCTGAAGGGCAAATGCCGTCTCTGCGAAAAGATCTGCCCCACCCAGGCCATCCGCTTCGACCAGGAGGACGAGATCCTTGAGGTCGAGGTCGGCGCCGTGGTCCTGGCCACGGGTTTCGACATCAAGCACGGCGATTTTTTTCCGGAATACGGCTACGGGAAATACAAGGACGTCATCGACGGCCTGCAGTTCGAGCGGCTGGCATCGGCTTCAGGGCCGACCCTGGGCGAAATGCGCCGGCCGTCCGACGGCAGGGTGCCGGAAACGGTCGTCTTTGTCGCCTGCGCCGGCTCGCGCGACCCGGCCAAGGGCATCGAGTACTGTTCCAAGATATGCTGCATGTACACGGCCAAGCACGCCATGCTCTACAAGCACAAGGTGCACCATGGCCGGCCCTACGTGTTTTACATGGATATCCGCGCCGGCGGCAAGATGTATGAGGAATTCGTACGCCGGGCCCAGGAGGTGGACGGCGTGCAGTATATCCGCGGCCGTGTTTCCCGGATCTATGAGCGCGGCGGCAAGCTGGTCGTCAAGGGCGCCGACACGCTGCTCGGGGCCAGGCCCATGGAGATCGAGGCCGACTTGGTGGTGCTGGCCACGGCCGGCGTGGCCAATGCCGGAGCCGAGGAACTGGCCCAGAAAGTCCATGTCAGTTATGACCCTTATTATTTCTATTCCGAAGCCCATCCCAAGCTCAGGCCGGTGGAGACGAATACCGCGGGCATTTTCCTGGCCGGCGCCTGCCAGGCTCCCAAGGACATCCCCGAATCGGTGGCCCAGGCATCCGGTGCCGCCGCCAAGGTGGCCGGCCTCTTCTCCCAGTCCGAGCTGGTTCGCGAGCCGCTGATCGCCGTGGTCGACCGCCAGGCGCCGCCGCTTTACTCGACCTGCGTCGGCTGCTTTCTCTGCCAGGCCGCCTGCCCCTACCAGGCCATCGAGAAAGAGGAGATCCGCGGCCGCGATGGCCGCTTGATCAAGACCGTGGCCAAGGTCAACCCGGGGCTCTGCCAGGGCTGCGGCACCTGCGTGGCCCTGTGCCGTTCCAAGTCCATCGATATCCAGGGTTTTTCCCACGAACAGGTCTATGCCGAAGTGCTGGCCCTGCTGAACCGAGGTGAGAGCGATGTCTGATTTCAATCCCAAGATCGTGGCTTTCGTCTGCAACTGGTGCACCTACGCCGGCGCCGACCTGACCGGCACCAGCCGCATGAAGTATTCTCCCCAGGTCTCCATCATCCGCTTCCCGTGCACCGGGCGCATTGATTTCATGCTGCTGCTGAAAGCTTTCGCCAACGGCGCCGACGGCATCATCGTCTCCGGTTGCCACCCCAATGACTGCCACTACAGCAGCGGCAATTTCCACGCCCGCCGGCGCTGGATCGTTTTCCGCGGCCTGCTCGATTTCCTGGGCATCGACGTGCGCCGGGTGCGGTTCTCCTGGGTGTCGGCCGCCGAGGGTGCCAAGTGGGCGCAGCTGGTCAACGATACGGCCGAGCATGTCCGCCAGCTGGGGCCGTTCAGCGGCTACCACAGGCTGCGCGGCCTGGGCGTCGGCTAGGGGAGGCCGGGCATGGAAACATTGCGGGACAAAGCGCGGGAATTGCTGGCCGCCAGGACCGTGCAGGTGATCATCGGCTACGGCCAGGGCAGCGGCGGTGGGGCGCGGGCGGTTTTTGTGCGCGAGGCGGCCGAAGCCGATGCGCTGATCTTCAACGAAGCCTGCCGGCAGAATCTGGCCGTGTATCTGATGAAGCCTGAAGTACGCAAGCTTGGCAAGGCGGCCCTGGTGGCCACGCCCTCCGCCCTGCGGACCATCCTGCAGCTGGCGGCGGAAAACCAGGTTGGCGACCACGACCTCCTGGCTTTGGCCGTCCATGCGGCCGGTGAAGTGACGCTCCTGGCCACGCTCCAGGCCATCGAGGCCCATGTGACCGAACTGGACGCGGACCTGAGCGCTGCCGAAAAAGCGGAACTCCGAAAATATGAGGCCCTGAGCTTGGAACAGCGCCGGGAGTACTGGCAAGAACAGTTTTCCCGATGCCTCAAGTGCTATGCCTGCCGGGCCGCCTGCCCCCTGTGCTACTGCAGCCGCTGCACGGTCGAGTGCAACCAGCCGCAGTGGATCCCGGTGCCGGCCCACGACCTGGGCAACCTGGAGTGGAACGTCATGCGCGCCATGCACCTGGCCGGGCGCTGCGTCAATTGCGGCGACTGCAGCCGGGCCTGCCCGGTGGCCATTCCCCTGTATCTGCTTAACCAGAAGCTGATCAGCGATGTTTTTGCCAATTTCAACGCACGCAGCGGCATGGCGGCCAAGACCGACAATGCCATGTCCATTTTCAAGCCGGACGATTCAGAAGATTTCATCAGGTGAAAGGCATGGAAACTGAAAACAAATCAATCCGCCGCGACGCTCTGGAAAAACTCTTTTCGCAATGGCTGGCCGGGGGCAAACGGATCTTGGCACCGAAAAAGATCGGTGACAAGATCGACTTCGCCGCGGTCACATCCCTGGCCGAGGTCAGCCGGGACCATGTGCAGACCGTGCAGTCGCCCAAAACTTCGGTTTTCCCCAGGGTGGAGGAACTTTTCTCATTCAAGAGCTCGGATGGACGGGTCCAGATTCGTGAGCGCAACGGCGCCAGCCTGGGTGAAACCGTGGTTTTCGGTCTGCGCCCCTGCGATGCCGCGGCTTACGCCTCGCTGGCTGCCATTTTCACCTGGGACAATCCCGACAGCCTGTTTTCGGCCCGTTTGGCCAAGACGACCGTCATCGGCGTTTCCTGCGCCCGCGCCGACGAATACTGCTTTTGCACCGCGGTGGGCGGCGGCCCCGGCGCC
>JADFDP010000077.1 GCA_018262835.1 Candidatus Aminicenantota bacterium | reverse complement strand
CAGGCGCCGCTGCGCATCCCAGGCTACGGCGCCCAGGCGGCTCTTCTGGGTGGCGCGGTAGCCCCCGAAAAGTCGATCATCGACCGGCAACTCGGCGTAGGGCTGCGGCCAGCTGGGCTGCTGCCGGCCGGCCGCCACCTCAACCAGGTCGGCCGGGTCGTAGAACAGGATCACGGCCTCGAAGCGGCTGGACCACCAACCGCGCACTTCGTTGGGGGGATCCGGATAAGGCGGAAAGGGCGGCTCGTCGGGCCAGACCACGCCGTTGGCGAAGCCGTACCAGCAGCTGCCACGCCCCTTGGTGCCGGCGAAGATCACGGCGGTCTTCGTTCCCGCCGCCAGCCAGGCGGCTCCGCCCCACTCATCGGAGTGGTGGTAGCCGCTCATGGCTTTCGGGCTGGAATTGTAGACGCTTTCGTAGAGGAGCAGGGGCTGTGCCGCGAGGGTCGCCCCCCCTTGAGGGGGATTGCCCTCCTGCCAGGGCGCCAGGGCCAGAAGTGAGGGCCCTTCCGCCCCCTGGCCGCCGTCGCGGAAGCGGCCGCTGCCCAGGCGCCGGCCCGAAGCGTGGGTGTCAGCCCAGTTGGCGGGGATCTCCAGCAGGTAGTCGCCGCTGACGTAGTTCCAATAGTCGCCAAGGCGCCACAGCCCGGCCGTGGCCGTTGCGTCCAGATCGAGGTCGGCCCAGCCGTGGCTGGGGCGGGTCTCGGTCTCACCCATGTGCTGCGCCCAGGCAAAATAGAGCTTGCCGGACGCCTGTCCCGCCTGCGCCGGCAGGCAAGCCAGTCCGGCGCGCGGAATTTCCAGGGGCCAATCGAAAAGCCCGGCGCGGATGTCGGCGAAGGGCTGCAGGGTCGAGGCCGTCGGCAACTCGGACAACCGCTTGTTTGCCGAGAGCCGCGGAGCCGGAATGGCGATCTCGGAAATCCATTGGAGCCAATTATGCCCGGTGCCGAACAAGGAGCCGGGGCAGCCGTCGTCAGGGCCGCCGGCGTCGCCGCCGGAGCAATAGGCCAGGGCTTCGCCGCTCCAGCTCCAGTCGCAGCCGTTGGAGCCGGCGGGCAGGCGGAAGGCTCCCTGGTAGACCAGGTCCCCCGGCTGCAGGCGCGCCGTTGGCAGCGGGGAATTGTTATCCGGAGGCTCCGTATCGTCGGGAACCGCATCTTTGCATCCGCCCAGGGCCAGCAGCATGATAGCCAGTAACAGGATCTCGGCCAGTCTTTTCATGCAAGGTAAATAGAAGATCGCAGCATCCTATCTCAAGCGGGACCGGAGACTTGGTCGTACTCGGTGTAGGGTGTACGGTGTAAGGTGTAGGGAAAGAAGGAGACATATGGCGGTTCTTACCTTCAACCTTACACCTTATACCTTTCACCTTACACCTTAAACCTTACACCTTGAACCTAATTCCTTTCCCCTGCCCTATCCCAGCAGGTTGATCCTGGTGAAAATGTAATCGAGGTCCTCTTCCTTCAACACCACGCGGAAATAATCGCTGTCGCCCAGCTGCTGCGGCTGGGTGCCTTCAGATTCGAAATATTTGCCCGACCTGCGGCGGTCGAACCAGTAGACCAGGGCGGCGCGGCCCTGGACGATCTCGATGGCCGTTATGCCGTGGCGGCCGATGCCGCAGCCCGAGTTGAACAGGCAGGGCAGCAGCGGGCCATCATGGTAGAGGTTCTCCGCGCTGTGCACCCGGCGGTCCCTTTGCTGCAGCTTGACGTATTCAGCCTTCAGCCGTTCCAGTTTCCGCTCCAGCTCCCGTTTGCCGGCTGCGGCGGCCCGCGGATACCGGCGGCAGAGGTTCTCGATCTCGATCTTCAGGGTGTCGAGGCGCGGCAGGGATTCAAACAGAGGCCGGTGGGTATGGCCGATCAGGGCCATGATCTTTTTTCGCCGGGCGTATCCGTATACCCGTTTTTCCACGTTGAAGCGGCGACGGCTGCTGCGGGCCACCGTGTAGTTGCCGAAGCCCAGGGGATGGAGCAGCCAGCGCAGGAACAGGATCCCCAGGGTCTGGAAAGCCCAGTTCAAATGCGAGGTCTGGTGGCCGTGCAGGATGAACAGCGTCTTTGACCCCAGCCGGAGCTTCAGCGCCTCCTGGACGGGGAACGGGAGGTCCCGGGGGCGGCGCCGCAGCAGGGCCAGGTCGTGGTTGCCGGTCAGCTTGATCAAGGCGCCGCGGGCGGCGAACTCCGACCAGACGCCGTAGACTTCGAGCCAGCGCGTGGCGATGCTGGCCAGCGAAAAGCGCGCCAGTTCCTCGATGTCTCCGTTGAGGATCAGGGTGAAATTTCCCTCCAGATAGCGGCGGCGCAGCGCCGCCAGGAAAAGTTCGGCGTTTTTTTTGAAATCGTCGCTGCCGCCGCCGTCGCCCAGGTGCAGGTCGGAGAAGATGACCAGCCGGTGGTCGGGGCCCGGGGCCAGCTCGGGGGCGTTTTGCAGCAGGCGGTCCAGCCTGCCTTGCAGTTTGTCGGTCAGCATGTCCATTGGCTTCATCAGGTGACAAGCATAGCAGAGAATCGACAAAATTGCATGGGTATAGATCGTTTTGGTTTTTACGGGCTCGGTTCACGGCGTACGGCGGATGGCGGACGGCAAGAAAGAACCAAAAACTCACAAATTATTTCGGTCTAAAATCCCTTTTTTCTTCCGTCCACCGTCTGCCGTAAACCGTATGCCGAGTTTTTTACGATCGGTTTCTGCCCGCTTGCCTGGCCAGCTGCCCGATGGCATACACTTGGTAGACTAATCCCACGGAAGTGAGGACGGCGACGCTCCAGAGAAATACCGCGGCCAGGTCCGGGATGCACCAGGCCATGGCGTACAGGGAAATGAATTCCTTGCGGTAAACGAAGCCCAGGCGCACGCCCAGGCCTTCGAGCCAATGCAGCCGCTGCCCGGCTTTGCCCTTGTCCTGCACCTGCCGGGCTACTTCGGCGATGTTGCCCCGGTGTCCCGATAATTTGATCCTGGCCAGCAGCAGGAGGTAAAAAAACGCAATGAGGAACACCGCGGCCGCTCCCAGGGCCAGGTAGAAAGGATCCGAGCTGGCGGCGTACAGGCCGACGGGCAGGTTGATGAAAAAAACGACCAGGGTGACGAAATCGCAGAGGTTGTCCAGCTTGGCTCCCGAAGCGGAAAAGCGGAAGGTCAGGCGGGCGATCTCCCCGTCGCAGCCGTCGAAGATCGAGACGAATTGGAACAGCAGCCCGGCGGCCAGCGTGTTGCCGTAGCCGCCGCGGCCGATCAGCCAGCCGCTGAGCAGGCCGAGCGCCAGGTTGGCGATGGTCGCCTGGGTCGGCCTGACCCGCAGGCGGACAAGCAGCCTGCTGATGGGCCAGGAAACATGGCGGTTCAGGCGGCGCGAGAAAAAGCCGTCGCTGGGCTTGCCCATGGAAAGGCGCAGCAGGCGCCGCGCCCGCTTTTCCGCTTGCCGGGAATCCACCACGACCCAGGAATGGTCCCGGACGGGCTGGTCCTCGCCGGCGGCGGACGTAAAGAGCGCGTCCAGCTCCCGGACCCGGGCATCACCGGCGGGCAGGGCCAGAAAACGCGGGAAAAGCTCGGCCCGGCAGACGGCCAATCCGGAAAAACGGAAGCCGGGGCGGCGCTTCGATTGCGCCGGCGTCAGAAGCCGATTCGGCTCCGCCTGGAGCCCGCTGATCCACCGCACCAGGGCGACGGTGAACACGCTCCGGCCATCCAGGAGCAGGAACGGGGCGTGCGGAAGCGGCAGCGCCGCCCGCGCAGCGCTGGCATCGGCCCACTGCAGGGTCGTTCCGCTCTCTTTCAGCCGCGCGTCATCTTCCAGGCCGGCCGGGCGGGACGCTTCCGGGCCGAGCACCAGGATATGGCGGATGCCCCCGTGGGCCAGGGTGAGGACGGCCCGCTGCAGCAGGGTGAGCCCGAGCAGGAACCGGCCGGCGCCGGCCGCAAGAGGCTCCGCCAGGATGACCGCCTGTTCAATCATGGTCTTTTTTTAAAAACGCCGCGGGATCAGCCATTTTTCCCCGGTAGCAGAAATACATGAGCAGGCCGACGGCGGCGAATGCCAGCTTGCGCATGCGCTTGATGATCCCCAGGCTGAGGCCGATCAGCGGCGGGTAGCCCATGCTGTGCACGATGAACTGGTGCGATCCTTCGGCCACGCCCCATTGGCCGGGCATGAGGAAAAAAACGGTGTTGACGCCCGTGACCATGGCCGTGATGAAAAAAGCCTGGAAAAAGCCCACGGGCTCGTGCAGCACGCGCAGGACCAGGATCACTTCAAAGACGCCGGTCACGCGGGCCAGGAAGTGGAAGCCCCAGGCCGCCAGGATGCGCGGCCAGGGGGCGGCATAGAGCTGGCGCAGCTCCTGTTCCAGGGCGTGGATCTGCTTCTCCTTGGCCTCGACCAGGCGCCTGAGCGGCGGCACGAAGCCGGTGGCCCTGGCCAGGACGGAGTGCATGCCCCGCGCCTGGAAGCCGGCGAAAACCAGGATCCCGGCCAGGGTGACGGCCAGGCACAAGAGGGCGGGCAGCAGGAGGGCTTTCGGGAAAAATCCTCCCTCCCAGGCGATGAGGAAGCCCACGATCATGAAGGGGATGCCGCCGGCGTATTCGAACGTCTTGTCCACCATCACCCCGGCCAGCGCCTCTTTTTTGGACAGGAAGCGGCTGGTAAAATAAAGGCGCGCGGTTTCCCCGCCCAGGTTCGCCGACGGCAGCAGCGTGTTCAGGGCGTCGCTGATGAACTTCACGCTGAAAAGGAAAAATAGGGAAACCCCGGCGAAGTGCTCGCGCTGCATCGCCCGCCAGGCCAGGGTCTGGAAAAACAGCCACGTGGCGCCCAGCAGGCAGATGGCGGCGAACCACCAGCCGAAGTGGGCCAGCTGGGCGAGGATGGTGCCGATGCCCATGCTGCAGACCAGGTAGAAAAAAAGAGCGAAACCGGCCAGCGCCAGGACGATCTGAAGGGCTTTTTGCCAGGCAACGGACCCGTTGCCGCCATGGGTTGGATTTTTAAAAAAGGAGAACGCCATGGTCACGGCCTGCCCGCGGCGAAAAATCCTTCGGCCAGCTTCAGGGCACGCTCGTCATCGACATCGATCCAGAACCGGCCGCCGCTGTCCAGCGCCAGGGCATTCCGTTTTTCGGCCAATACGCGGATGCCGCCGGACAGGGAGAAATCACCGCGGTCGACGCTTTCCTCCAGCGCGGCGAAAAGCGCGGGCGGGCAGCGGAAGATCCCCGTGTCAAAAGCGTTGTAGACCGGGATCTTCTTGCCGATATCCACGATGCGGCCGGCGCTGACATTGACCCTGGTCACATCGTCAAGATCGGCATGGGGGTGGCCGTGGACGCGGGAATCGACGGCCAGCATGACCTGGCCTTTGCTTACAGGGGCGTCCAGCAGGGCGTTCAGGATCCCAACATCAAAAAGATGGTCGGCCATCAGCAGGACAAATTCACTTTTCAGCGCCTCCCGGGCCGCCAGCACCGAAAAGCCGTTTTCCTTTTCCCAGTCGGGATTGAAAACGACCGCCGCGGCCAGGTTTCTCTTGCGGGCCAGGTCAGCGACAAAGCGTTCGATTTCTTCAGACCGATAACCGCTGACCACGACAAAATCATCGATGCCGGCGGCGGCGGCGCCGGTCATGACCCATTCCAGCAAAGCCTTGCCGGCAACGGGGATCAGGGGCTTGAGCGGGAACAAATGGGACAGCCGGCTGCCCCGGCCGGCGGCGATGATCAGGCACCGCAAGGATCACTCCCGGGTTTTACCGGCTATGAAATCCTCCAGCATCTGCCTGGCCAGGTCATCGGGATATTGCCGGGGGGGGTGTTTCATGAAATAGGCAGACGGGGCGTAAAGCACCCCCGTCTGCTTGCGCTTCAGGGCCAGCTTGATGCAGCGGATGGCGTCGATGCCCACTCCGGCCGAATTGGGGGAATCCTCCACCGACAGCCGCAGCTCGACGTTCATGGGCACGTCCCCGAAAACCTTGCCCTCCATGCGCAGGAAGCAGACCTTGTTGTCCTGCAGCCAGGGGATATAATCACTGGGGCCGATATGGATATTCCGGCTAGCCAGCGGCTGTCCCAATACCGATGTCACGGCGCTGGTCTTGGAAATGCGCTTGTCCTTGAGCCGGACCGGGTCGAGCATGTTCAGGAAATCGGTGTTGCCCCCGGTATTCAACTGGTAGGTCTTTTCGAGCTTTACGCCGCGGTCGGAGAACAATTTGGCCAGAACGCGATGGGTGATGGTGGCCCCCAACTGCGATTTGATGTCGTCACCGATGATGGGCAGGCCCCTTTCGGAGAATTTTGCCGACCAGTCGGGGGAGCTGGCGATGAACACCGGCATCATGTTGATGAACGCGACACGGGCGTCCAGCGCGCACTGGGCGTAGAATTTGACCGCTTTTTCCGAGCCGACCGGCAGGTAGTTCAGCAGGACTTCGGCTCCGCTTTGCTTCAGGGCCTTCACCACGCTTTGGCCGTCCGCCTCTTTGGCGGCGGCCGGGAGAAAGGAGCATTCGGCATCGTAATTTTTCATGTGCGCGGCCACGCCGTCCAGGATGCGGCCCATTTTGACCTTGACGCCAGTTCTGGGAACACGCGGGCAAAACACCTTGGTGCAGTTGGGTTTGGCGAAAATGGCTTCGCTGACATCGCGGCCGACCTTTCTTTTGTCGATATCAAAGGCGGCGACCACCTTGATGTCACCGGGAGCATACCCCCCCAGGCGCCAATGCATCAGGCCGATGGCGTCTCCAGGCTTTTTATTGCCGTAATAGGCGATGCCCTGGATCAAAGCGCAAGCACAATTTCCCATTCCAACGATCGCGATCTTGATTTTTGTCATTTTTCCTCACGGGAATGATGTACGGATCGATGCCGAGCGAGCCCTGAGACCTGAATAACAATTATTGTTCATATTTCTTGCCGGCCTGCTTTTCATTTCGTTGCCGAACATAATATATAACCTATCCTCCGCCTGTGTCAAATCGGAGCGGCGGTTGTTTTTCACCCCGATTCAGAGTAGATTACGGGAATGCCGGCAAAAAGGCACAGCCGCTTCCGCGCGCAATATTTTTTCAGGTCGCTCAGCCGTTTCAACTTCCGGCGCCGCCGGGAGTGCGCAACCATCCTGCGCTGGCTGGACGCCCGCCCCGGTGAAGCCATCCTCGATGTCGGCTGCGGCGACGGTTACTACGATTCGCTTGTCGCCAAAACCGGGGCCAAGGTGCTGGGTATCGACATCCACCTGGAATGGCTGCCTTTCGCGCAAAAATATTACAGCGATGAGCGGACCGAATTCGTCTTCATGAACGCCGAAGAAATGGACCTGCCGGACGAGAGCTTCGACAAGGTCATGAGCCTGTGCGTGGTGGAGCACTTCAACCGCGATGAGACGGTGCTGTGCCATATCGCCCGCGTGCTCAAGCCGGGAGGCCGTTTCGTCTTCTCGGCCGACAGCCTGTCCAATCCGGGGATCACCGCCGCAGAAAGGGCGCGCCACCGACGACGTTACGCGGTGAACACGTTCTACGACCAGGAGATGATCGCCGCCAAGCTGGCCCGCGCCGGGTTCGCGGTCGAAAAGGCGCGATATATATTGAATACTCCTTTCGCCCTGGCCCTGGTCCGCATTTCCTGGAAGCTGGACGACCTGCCCGGCTGGCTGCGGTTCATGCGCCTGCCGGGGTACTTGGTGCTGTGGGCGCTGCAGCAAGCGGCCGCGCCATTTTCCAGGAGGTCGGCGGCAGTCGTCCGGGGCGGCCTGACCCTGCTGGTGCGGGCCAGGAAGATCGGCTAGCTGATTTTAAAACGAAATAAAGTGTTAGTGATAGTGTTAGTGTTAGCAAGAAAATAGCCGAAATAATAATTTCGTTCAAGTGTCTTTTACTAACACCCACACTGGGCCCGTTTAAATAAATAGCGAGAACTTCGACTCCGAGGCGTCGGCGATGAACGAGGCCACGCCGCCGATCTGCACGCCGTCGATCAGGTCTTCCTTCTTGATCTCCATGACGTTCATGCTCATTTCGCAGGCGGTGAGCTTCACGCCCAGCTCCTGGGCCTGTTTGAGCATCTCGGGCAGCGGCATGACCTTGCGCTTCTTCATCATCATCTTGAACATCACCCGGCCCATGCCGCCGAAGTTCAGCTTGGAGGGGCCGAGGCGGTCGATGCCGCCGCGGTTCATCAGGCCGAGCATGCGGCCCATGACCCCCTTGCCGGTCAGGTTGCCTTTCTGGATGGCCTTCAGCCCCCAGAAGGTGAAGAACATGGAGACCTGCATGTCGAAGGCGGCGGCGCCGTTGGCGATGATGAAGGCGCCCATGACCTTGTCCATGTCGCCGCTCATGACCACGATGCTGGCTTTTTCGACGGGTTGTGCGTCGCTCATTTTATTTCCTCCTCGATTTTCTATTCGTTTATTTCAAGCTGGCCAGCCATAATGCCGCCGGCCGGTAGACGATGTGGGCGAACTTGCTGAAGGGAAAGGTGACCAGGAGGTCGAAGACCACGACCAGGTGGAAAACCGCCGTGGCGTAGGCGGCCATGGGCAGGCCCAGGAAGCGGAAGCCGACGATGACGAAGCCGCTCAGCACCGAGAGCGCCAGCAGCAGCAGGAAAACCCAGTCGCTGGGGTGGGAATACTTGCCCACTGCGGTCTTTTTCGCCAAGCGCAGGTAGATGTAATACCCCAGGCCCAGCGAGCAGGCGACGCCGGACACGGAGCCGACGACCAGCGACACCCAGCGCGGCCAATGGAGCCAGTTGAAGTCCACGGCGCCGATGATGATCGTGGCCAGGAACATGCCCATGAAGCCCCAGGAGACGGCCATGTGCGCCAGGCGCCGCCACTGGCCGTCGTCGCATTCGCCGAAGCGCTTCTGGATGACCGACTCGCTCAAGGCCTTCCAGGCCGAGATCGCGGCCTGCCCGGCCTTCAGGGCGGAGGCGCCAGCTGGAGGGACCGCTCCGGTCCCGACGTCCCGGTCCCTTCGGACCGGGAGCCCGCGCAGGTTGCGGTAGAGGATCCATACCTGGATGGCGGCGACCAGGACGATGAACCCGACCAGCACGAGTCCGGCCCAATGGATGGGGTCGAGGGGGATGAACGACTGGAAGTCGAACTCGCGGCGGTTCATCCCCGGGTCGATCGCCAGCAGGACCAGGGCCAGCGCCGCGGCGCTGAGCAGGAGCCAGGTGAAGACCGAGGCCAGCGATGAATAGATCGCGTCGGCGGCGCGGCCCAGGGAGTACCTGCGGGTAGCAAAGCGGCGCAGGGCCATCATCAGGGCGGCGGGTTCGGCCTGGCGCGGGCAGCTGTCGCTGCACTCGCCGCAGTAGTAGCACAGCCAGGGCTCGGGGGCGGCCAGTATCCTTTTCTCCAGGCCCAGCACGGCGTAGCGGATCATGCGCCGCGGGAAGGACACGGCGTCCTTGGAGAGCGGGCAGATGGCCGAACAGGTGCCGCAGCTGTAGCAGGCCTCGAAGTCGAAGGCGCCCAGCCTCTTGATCTCAGCCAGGACGTTGTCGTTGACCTTTTCCATGTTCACTTCACCTCGATAAGGGCATAGCGGTAATAGCCTTCGTCGTCGGCCTTCTCGCCAGGCTTGACCTTGTTGTAGCGCACGAAGCCCATCAGCCACCAGAGGGCGTCCGCCGCCGGGATGCCCAGGGCCAGGGCCACCTCGGGCACGGTCAGCGGCCCTTTTTCACGCAGCAGGTCGAGGACCCTGGCGCGCACGGCGAATTCCTGGCGGGCGGTCTCGCGCTTGCGGCCGCTGATGGCGACATTCTCGGGGAACCGTTCACGGCTGTTATCCTTCATGGGCAGCCTCCCGGGCCAGGACGTCGATCATGGCCTCGATCTGCTCGTCGGTGTAGCCCTTCAGCTGGGTGGCATCCAGCGGGCAAACCGGCAGGCAGGCGCCGCAGCCCTTGCACAGCACGTCGACCACCCGCGCCACCTCCTTGTCGCCGTAGGCCACCTTCTCGATGGCGCCGTAAGGGCAGGCGGGCTGGCACTTGCCGCACCAGGTGCAGACCTCGGGGCGGACAAAGGCCACGAAGGGCTGCAAGTCGACATAGCCCTTGATCAGCAGCGCCGCCGCCTTGGCCACGGCCGAAAGCGAGGATACCACACTCTCGCCGGCGTTCTTCGGCCCCTGGCAGGAACCGGCGATGTAAACGCCGTCGATGACCGTCTCCACCGGCCGCAGCTTGGGGTGAATCTCGTTGTAGAAGCGGTCCGCGCCCAAGGGCAGCTTGAGCACGCGGGTGAGCTCGTCGTTGGGCCGCGCCGTCATGCCGGTGACCAGCACCACCAGGTCGGCCGGCACGCCGACTTCCGCGCCGCCGGTGGCCAGGTCCTGCACCGTGACCAGCCAGCCATCGCCATCGCGCTCCACCCGGGGCGGGCGCTCCTCGTGGAAGCGCAGGAAGACCGATCCCGACTTGCCCGCCTCCTCGTAGAGCGATTCGAACTTGCCATAGGTGCGCATGTCACGGTAAAAGTGGTAACTGCGGGCGGCGGGGAACTTCTTCCTGGCCAGCACGGCCAGGTGGGTGGCGGTGCTGCAGCAATAACGCGAGCACCAGCGGTTGGCGCCCTCCGTTTCCGCGTTCTGGCGGCTGCCGACGCAGTAGATGAAGGCGATCTTCTTCACCTCGCGGCCGTCGTGGAGCAGGCGCTCGCCGCTCTCGCGCAGCAGGCGCTCGAATTCCGCCAGGGTGACCACTCCCGGCTGGCCGAAGGCGTACTCGCCGGGCTTGGGCTCGTACTCGGCGAAGCCGCTGGCCACCAGGATCGCCCCCACCTGGATGCGCACCGTCTCTTCCAAGTCAGCGGCAGGCTTGATGCGGATCGCCAGCTCGAACTCACCGATATGGCCGCTTTTTTCGGCCAGCTCCGCGTTGAGGAACAGGGTGATGTTGCTACGCTTTTTGATCTCGTCCAAAAGCGTGGCGATCAGCTCCGCGCCTTTTTTTCCCGCCGGGAACATCTCGCCGAGTTTGACTACC
>JADFDP010000076.1 GCA_018262835.1 Candidatus Aminicenantota bacterium | reverse complement strand
GGCCGGAACGACGCGGACGTTTTCGGCGCGGTTCAATTCCAGGTTGGCGCGCAGGGCGGCCAGGTTTTGCGTGTCGCTTTCCAGGGCCAGAACGCTTTGGCAGCAGGCGGCCAGCGGCAGGGTGAAGAAGCCGCAGCCGCAGAAGAGATCGGCGGCAGCGGCCGGGTGCATGCCGTCCAGGGTTTTTTCAAGCAGATCCAGCATGGGCTGCAGCTGGAAGAGGTTGGCCTGGATGAAATTGTCGGGGGCGATCTGATAGGTGTATGCGGCGATTTCGAAGCGGACTTGCCGCTCATGGCTGAGCCAGGCGCCCCGGCCGCCGGGCGTTTCCAGCCGGGCTGCGAGCTCGCGGCCGTTGCTGATGACCTGCAGCTGGGCGTTCGCGCAGCCGCTGAGGGCCGGCCGCCGGTCGAGAAAAAATCGCTCCACGGCCTCGGGAAGCAAAAGGCACTGGCTGATCGGGACCACCTGATGCGACTCTTTTTTAAAAAAGCCGCCCACGCCGTCGCGGACCTGGAATTCGCTCTTGCTGCGGTAGCGCCGGGGCGGGGAAGGCAAGACGGCCGGCGGGCCGGGGATGACCAGGCCGGCGATTTTCTTCAGGTTGGCCAGCAGTATTTCGGTTTTGCTGCGCAGCTGTTCCTCATAACTCATGTGCTGCAGGTTGCAGCCGCCGCAATCGCGATAGTGGGGGCAGGGCGGTTCGACCCGCTGGGGCGAAGCCTCGATCACCCTTAGCAGCTTCCCCTGCCAGACCGATTGCCGTCGGCTTATGGCGGCGTATTCCACCGTTTCGCCGGCGATGACGCCGGGGATGAATACGGTTTTGTCCGTTTCGCGGATGATGCCGGCGCCGCCCTTGGCGATGGCCAGCACTTTCCCGATCATTTTTTTCGAATCCGGTTTAAAAAAACGGGGCGCGCTTGCCGGCGTGCCCCGCGACGGCTTCGGTCTTATTCGATGGCGATGGCGATCTTTTCGCTCATGAATTTCTTGACGTCCAGGATGGTGATGGTCACGTTCTGGCGGGCTTCGTCAAATTCAACTTGGTAATCCGTATCCAGCTTGAAATAGCTGGGATAGATGGTGACGTCCTTGATTTTGCTGAGCTCGAAAGCGGCCGCTGCCGCGGTGATCTTGGGTTCACCCCGCAGGTCCAGCGAGCGGTCGAACATGGCCAGGTCGACTTTCTGCAGCTTGGTGGAGCGCAGGAAGCCGCCCTTGATGATGTTTTTCTGCGTCAGGTTTTTGCGCAGGTCCATGGCAAAATAGACCGAATTGAGAGCGGTCTGCATCTCCAGGTTCTGTTCGCTGAGGTCGCTCATCTTGCCCAGCATGTTCTGCTTTTCCTGGTTGAGCAGGTCCAGCTGGGAGATCAGTTCGGTGCGCCTGACTTCCATTTCGCTGATGTCGCTTTGCAGTTGTTCCTTTTCGGCGATGGCCTTGTCTTTGGCGTCGACCAGCTCTTTTTTCACTTTTCTCTGGATCTGGTTAGGGGAGATGGGGGCGCTGCCCTGGGTGATGAATGTGCCGTATTCGTCCTCGGCGTAGAAGTTCCAGACCTTGAAACCGGGCACGATGGGCTCGAACAAGGCGGTCCGCTCCACCAGTTCCATGGACCGGGCTTTGTCCAGTCCCTTTTCATTGAGCAGGAAATTCATGGCGATCTGGTAATGGTTTTCGCCTTTTTCCACCAGGTGCGGCTTGGGCAGCAGCGCTTCCAGCTCCTGGACCTTGGCGTTCAGGTTCTGGATGTCGTTGTTCTTGTCCAGGATATCCTGGAGCAGGGACTTGATGGAAACGTCTTTCTCGTTTTTTATCTTTTCTTCCAGGACCTTTTTTTGTTCGGGCGACAGGTTCATGATATTGATTTCGGGAAGGTCTTCGCCGGTCTTCTTTTTGTAATCGTTCAAAACAGTAAAAACCTCGTTCTGCTTTTCCTGGATGCTCGATTCCAGCTGCTGGATCTGCTGCACGGTCTCTTCCATCTGCTTCATTTTCGGAGAAACTTTAGGGCCGGCCGGTCCTTTCAAGACAAAATAAGCCAGCACCAGAATCACCAGGGCCAGGGCGCCGATGACGTAGTAGGATTTTTTGGATTTTTTTCCCGGTTCGATCTCCTTTGACTGAACCTTCGGTTGTTCTTGGGCCATGTTTTCCTCCTTGCAAAATCCCTCGATGGTTGTTCGCTCAAAAATATTTTATCACAGGCATCCCGAAGAAACAATACGGACCGCTCTTGCATATTCGCGTTCGGCATCATATAATTCTGATTTTAAAGAAAGGAGATTCCCATGACGCGCGAGCAGGCACTGGCATTGCTGCAGCAGCATCTTAAAAACCGCAACCTGGTCAAGCACTGCCTGGCCGTGGAGGCCTGCATGCGGGATTTTGCCCGGCATTTCGCTCAGGACCCCGAGTCGTGGGCGCTGGCCGGGCTGCTGCACGACCTGGATTACGAGTACACGCTGGCCAAGCCGGCCGAGCACGCGGAAAAAACGGCCGAGATGCTGGCCGGCTTTGACTTGCCGGAGGAAATCGTTCATGCCATCAAGGCGCACAATATGCGGGTGGAACCCAGCTCGAAAATGGATGTCTCCCTGCTGACCATCGATCCGGCCAGCGGCTTCATCATCGCCTGCGCCCTGATGCATCCAAACAAAAAACTGCTGGCGCTGGACCTGGCATTCTTGAAAAAACGCTTCAAGGAAAAATCCTTTGCCAAGGGCGCCTCGCGCGAGCAGATGGCGGGCTGCGTCAAATTGGGAATGACCCTGGACGAATTTCTGCAGTTGTGCCTCGGCGCCATGCAGAAAATTTCCGCTGAACTCGGATTGTGATGGACCGGCTGCTGACCCGCGACCTGACCAAAATCTACCACCACGTCCCCGTGGTCGACGGCATCAGCCTGGAATTCAAGTCCGGCGAGATCACCGCCCTGCTGGGGCGCAACGGGGCCGGCAAGACCACCACCTTCCTGATGATGGCCGGCATCGTCAAGCCCGACGGCGGCGAAGTGGTGCTCAACGGCGAAAGCGTCAACGGCATCCCTTCATACGAGCGCTCGCAAAAGGGGCTGATCTACCTTCCCCAGCAGCATTCGGTTTTCATGAAAGCCACGGTTTTTGAAAACCTGTTCATGGTGCTGGAGATGTACGGCGGCGCGGAGGAAGCCAGGCAAAAAGCCATGGACCTGCTGGGCGATTTCGGCCTGCTGGCCGTCAAGGACTCCCGGGCCCACCAGCTGTCGGGCGGGGAGAAAAGGCGCCTGGAGATCGCCCGCTCCATGATCATGGCGCCGCGGTTCCTGTTCATGGACGAACCGTTCACCGGCATCGATCCCATCACCATCATGGATATCCAGACGGTCATTTTGAAGCTCAAGGCCAGGGGCATCGGCGTCATCATCACCGACCACAATGTCAAGGACACTTTTTACATCACCGACCTGGCCTATATCATCCACAAGGGGCGCATCCTGAGCCGCGGCACCCCGGCCCAGGTGGTGAAGGAGAAAAAGACCCGCCAGGTATTCCTGGGCAAAGATTTCGAGTGGAACGGCTGAGCCCTCCGTCTTACCTCCATCTGACCGCGGCCGACTGGCGCTGGCAGCGCGAGTTTTTTCATGATCGCTTCAGTCCCTGCCGCCTCTGCCCGCGGCAATGCGGCGCCGAACGGGAAAGCGGCGGCAGCGGCGTCTGCCGGGCAGCCAGGGAAGCCAAGATCGCCTCGCACAACCTCCATTTTGGCGAAGAGCCCCCGATTTCCGGCTGCCGGGGCTCGGGCACGGTGTTTTTTTCGGGCTGCACCTTGCAGTGCCTGTTCTGCCAGAATTACCCGATCTCGCAGCTCTTTCACGGTGAGTTTTATTCCAGCGAGCAGCTGGCCGGAATTTTTTTGTCGCTGCAAAAGCGGGGGGCCCACAACATCAACCTGGTGTCGCCGACGCCTTACCTGCATCATATCGTGGACGCCCTGGAGATGGCCCGCGCCAAGGGGCTCCATATCCCCCTGGTCTACAATACCAGCGGCTACGAACGGGCTGAGGTGATCGCCCGGCTGGCCGGCATCGTGGACATTTACCTGCCCGACCTCAAATACGGCCCTTCCGAAAGCTCGCGGCGGCTGGCTCTCCGGCTGTCGGGCGCCGGCGATTATTTCGCGCCCGCTGCGGCGGCCATAAGCGAAATGTTCCGGCAGACCGGGCCGCCGCGCCTGGACGAAAACGGCGTGGCCGCGCGCGGCACAATCATCCGCCACCTGATCATCCCCGGCCATACGGAAAACTCCCTGGAAGTGCTGCGTGCGATCGCGACCGGAGATTTCAGGGATGCCTGGCTCAGCCTGATGAGCCAGTATTTCCCGGCCCATCGCGCCACCGGCTGCCCGCCCTTTGACCGCCGCCTGCGTCCCGACGAGTACCGGCTGGTCAGGGACGAAGCCCTGAAGCTGGGCCTGGAGAGCGGCTGGTTCCAGGAAATGGAATAAAAAGGCCAAAAACAAAACTAAGAGAAGAATGATGTTCGAAGTTCGACGTTCGATGTTGGAAAGCCATATACGAAAAAATATTCATTAGGCCATCGGGCAAGCTTGCGTGCCTGATTGACGCTGGAAATCCGGTTTCCAGATTGAATTTCCAAGTTGAATTCATTATAATCGGATTTCCTGAAATCGTGCCATGAGGAGCGCGCCATGAATATTTACATCAGCATGATCCTGGCCTATCTGCTGGCCCTGACCGTGATGAATTTCTGGAAGTCCCGCAGAGTCAAAAGCCAGGACGACATGATGGTCGCCGGCCGCTCGCTGTCGGTCGGCAAGATGGTCTTCACCCTGGTCTGCACCTGGATCGGTTCGGGCACCTTCATCGCCGGCGCCGAGTTTGCCTCCAAGGCGGGCTGGAGCGCCATGTGGCAGCCGGCCGGCGCCTACCTGGGCATCCTGGTCATCTACTTCCTGGCCGCCAAGATCCGCACCTTCGGCCAGTACACCGTGGGCGACATCCTGGAAGTGCGCTATGGGGCGTTGGCCCGGGTGGTGGGCGCCATCGCCATCTTCATTTCGTTCGTCACCATCGTCTCCTACCAGTTCCGCGCCGGCGGCTACATCCTGAACGTCATTTCCGACGGCGCCATCACCGTGGCCCAGGGGCAGTTCATGGCCGCCCTGTTCGTCATCCTGTTCACGGTCATCGGCGGCATGATCGCCGTGACCAACACCGACCTGCCCAACGGCATCATCATCGTTTCCTCGACCATCCTCTCCACGCCCCTGGTCATGCTGGCGGCCGGCGGCTGGGACAAGATAAAAGCCATCCTGCCCGCCTCGCATTTCCAGGTCATCAGCTCGCAGTTTGGCGGCAACCCCTATTTGAAGATCCCGGCCATCGCCCTTTCGACTTTCCTGCTGCTGATGGGGGTGCAGAGCATGTACCAGAAATTTTATTCGGCCAAGACGCCAAAGGACGCCAAGAAGGCGGTCGGGCTCTGGCTGATCGGCACCATCGTGGTCGAGTCGGTGGTCATCGTCATGGCCGTCTACGCCAGCGCCCATTTTTGGAACGAAATCCAGGCGGGCACCATGGCGCCGGCCTCGGTGATCCTGCAGGCGGCCAAGAGGATGATCCCGCTGCCGGTGGGCGTGCTGCTGCTCGGCGCCGCCACGGCCGTGGTGATCTCCACGGGAATGAACTACCTGCTTTCGCCGACCACGACCATCATGCGCGACATCTATCACCGCTTCATCAATCGCGACGCCTCCCAGAAAAAAGTCATCCTGCTGCAGAAGTTCTTTATCGTCCTGGTCGGCGTCCTGGCCTGGCTGCTGGCCACCAAGATGAGCTCGGTGCTGGAGAACGCCTATTTCGCCTACACCATCTATGGCGTGGTCATCACTCCGGCCTTGATCGCCGCCCTGGCCTCCAGGCGGGTGACGCGCGCCGCCGGGCTGGTATCCATCGTTCTCGGCACGCTGGTGACCGTGTTTTTAAAACTGTCGGGCTCGATCTGGCCGCAGATCATGCGGCCGCTGGGCGACGCCAACGCCGACCCGTTCGGCATCCCCATCATCTACCCGGCCCTGGCCGTCTCCCTGCTCAGCCTGCTGGTGGTCTCCCTGTTCACGAGGCCCCCCGATAAAGAAATGCTGGCCAAGTTCTTTCCCGAGGCCAAAAGTTGATCCTGGCCGCAAAATTCCTGCTGCTGGTCGTCCTGCTGGTCTTGCTGCTGCGCTGGAAGGTCGACCTCTCCCTGGCCGTTTTCGCCATCACCCTGCTCACCGTGTTTCTGTTCAGGGTCAGCCTGGTGAAAGCAGGGCAAAGCGCTTGGGCGGGCATAAGCGACACGGAGACCCTCGAGCTCTTCCTGATCATCGTCCTGGTGCAGTATATCGGCGCCGTGCAGAAGAGCCGGCGCATGTACGACCGCCTGATCGATTCGCTCAACACCATGATCCGCGACAAGCGCCTGGTGGCCATGGTTTCTCCGGCCATCATCGGTTTTCTGCCCATGCCGGGCGGGGCGCTGCTTTCGGCGCCGCTGGTCCAGGTTTCCACCGACCGCATGAAGCTGAAGCCGGCCTTCAACGCTTTCCTGAACTTCTGGTTCCGCCACGACTGGGAGCTGATCTGGCCGCTCTACGCCGGGCTGTTGCTTTTCCAGACCATGTCGCGCATTCCCATGCGCCGCATCATCCTGTTCCAGCTGCCGTTCTCCATCCTGCATATCGTCATGGGGCTGATCGTGGCCTTCTGGTATTTCCGCCGCCACGGCATCCATAGGGAGCATCCCGGCCCCAGCAACGGCATCCACGCCACGGTGCGCGACTTCTTCGCCGGCACCTGGCCGATCCTGGCCGTGATCCTGTTGTTTTTCATTAAGGTTCGGCCATGGATGCCGCTGCCGTTGCATTGGGCATTGCTGCTGGTCGCGGCTATATTAAGCATTTGGAAAAAGGTCGGTCCGAAGGAAATGACCTCCATTGTTTTCGCCAAGGCCACGATCCGCAGCCTGCTGGTCATCGCCGCCGTCATCGTCTTCCAGCGCGTCATCCAGGTCTCGTCGGCCTTCGACTCGCTCAAGACCATGGACATCTCCCTGGGCCTGGCCGTGGCCTTCATTTTTCTGGTCTCGTTCACCGTGGCTTTTCTCACCGGAGTCAATACGGCCTACATCGCCATCGCTTTTCCTGTGCTCCTGCCCCTGATCCAGCACCTGCCCAATTACTTCTACCTTTCGCTCTACATCTACGTCGTCGGCTTCGCCGGCATCCTGGTCTCGCCGCTGCACCTCTGCCTGGTCCTGACCAACGAATATTTCGGAGCGTCGCTCTTCGACGTCTACCGCTACATGGCCATACCGATTTTCGTCATGATTGCACTGGCGACAGGATTGGTTCTGATTCTATAAAGAGCAAGGTTCGGCGTTCGAAGTTCGAGGTTCGACGTTAACTGCATTAAAACGAGGTTCTAAGCTGAAAGACAAAAAAGCGAACTTAACTGGAAAGTTTGAGCTGGTAATTTTCGATAAATTTCGGTTTATTGCTCTCTAACATCGAACATCGAACATCGAACATCGAACTTCCCCATGAACCAAGTCCAGTTATTTGATAATTCCGTTATCCTTCAGAACCTCAAAAAATCTTTGCACTCCCAAACCGTCGACCAGGTTCCTGCCGGCGGCGCCCATCTGTTCGCGGCGCTCCGGGGTCAAAGGGGCGATAGTATCCCGGAATGAATCGATGGCCAGGTCTTCCAGCTTGCCGAATTTCAGCCCGGCTTGGCGTTCAGCCCAGGCGGCGGCCAGAACTTCCTGGCTGAGATCCTGGCAGAAATACAGGGCCGGCGTGCCCACGGCGGCGGCTTCCAGGATTTCCTCTTCGGCCGGGACCAGGGCTAGGTCGGCTTCGAAATAGGCGCGGGCCGGGCTTTCGCTCTTGCCGCAGAAATGGATGCCAGGATAAATTTTCATCAGGTTGCGCTTGTCGGCCTTTTTCAAGTTCAGGCCCGGCATGATCTTCATCTTGAAGCGCAGGCGGTGCAGGGTGTCGACGATGGCGCGCAGGTCGCGGTAGGGGAGGAGGTCGCCCAGGTTGATGAAAATATTCTTGATGTTTTTGCGGAATTTTCTTTTGGCCGTGTTGAAATGGCGGAATTTGTGGTGCAGCAACGCCGACGCTGCCCCGGCAAGGTGGCCAGTCGCTGGAGTGGCAGCCTGCCCAGGCCCGCAGAAAGGGCAGACCTGGATGTCGACCGGCCGGCCGCTGCTGCCGGCAGCGAGGATCTGCATGGTTTTGATCCCGACCTGCCGCGCTTTCTCGAGCAAGGCCGTGTCGGCGGGGGAGAAATCATCCAAGTCGAAGATGAGCGCTTTTGCCCCGGCCAGGTCCAAGGTGGACGGATCTTTTACGAACCGAAACGGGAGATTCCTTTCGGACAGGAATTTCGCGGCCTTCTTGTCCTCCCGGCAGCACAGCAGCGTCCCGTTGTTCTTTTTAAGCAGCGCGGCCAGGTAGGCGCAGCGGCGCAGCGAGCGCAGCCCGCTCCGGGGCGAGACGTCGGCGCGAAAAATGACCATTTAGCCCAGGACTTCCCTGATCTTCTCCATGGCGGAATCGATGTCGGCCTTGCCGATGACCAGCGGCGGCGCGAAGCGGATGATCCAGTCGTGGGTCTCCTTGCAGAGCAGCCCCCTGCCCTTGAGGGCGGTGGTATACTGGCGGGCCTTGCCGGCCGATTCGTGCAGGACCACGCCGATCAGCAGGCCCTTGCCGCGCACCAGCTTTATTTTTGCCGATTTTTTCTGAAGTTCCCGCAATTGGCTCATGAAATAGCCGCCCATCTCGGCGGCGCGCTCGGCCAGTTTTTCGTTGATCAGCACGTCGATCGAGGCCATGGCCACGGCGCAGCCCAGGGGGTTGCCGCCGAAAGTCGACCCGTGGGTGCCGGGCTTGAAGACCCCCAGCACGTCCCGGTTGGCGGCCACGGCGCTGACCGGGAACACCCCGCCGCCCAGGGCCTTGCCCATGATGATGATGTCGGGGTCGACGTCTTCGTGCTGGTAGGCGAACAGCTTGCCGGTGCGGCAGAAGCCGGTCTGGATCTCGTCCACGGCCAGCAGGACGTTGTTCTTTCTGGCGATCGCGCCCAGGCCCTCGAGAAAGCCCTGGTCCGGGACCACCACGCCGGCCTCTCCCTGGATGGGCTCGACCATGATGCCGACCGTGTTTTTATTGATCGCTTTTTCAACGGCCTGCAGGTCGTTGTAGGGGACGATCTTGAAGCCCGGTGTGTAGGGGCCGTAAAAATCGTGGCCTTCGGGGTCGGTGGAAAAGGAGACGATGGTGGTGGTGCGACCATGGAAATTTTCGCAAAAAACGATGATCTCGGCCCTGTCCGCCTCGACCTTCTTGACCAGGTAGCCCCACTTGCGCATGGTCTTGATGGCCGTTTCCACGGCCTCGGCGCCGGTGTTCATGGGCAGGATCATCTCCTTGCCCGTGAGCTCGGCCAGCTTCCTGGCGAACAGGGGCCAGCGGTCGTTGAAAAAAGCGCGCGAGGTCAGGGTCAGAATGTCGGCCTGGTCCTTCAGCGCCTGGATGATGGCCGGGTGGCGGTGGCCCTGGTTGACGGCCGAATAGGCCGACAGCATGTCGATGTAGCGCTTGCCTTCCGGGTCTTCCACCCAGATGCCCTCGGCCTTGGCGATGACCACTTCCAGCGGATGGTAGTTGTGGGCGCCGTACTTGTGCTCGATATCCATGTACTGCTGAGAACTGTATTTTTCCATGAAATCACCTCATTTTGATTTAAGATTCATTGTAACATTTTAAACTTTTTCGTCAATAGGCAGAGCCGATGGGCAAGTTGTCCTTCGTTCACTCGGGGATTCAGCCTTTTCCCCCAAGGGGATCGCGCCCTTCGGGCCGCTGCGCCTGCCAAGTGCAAATTCCTTGTTATAAAAACGATAGACGTGATTGAGTTGCTTATATTTAACGATTTGTGTATAGTATTTTCAGGCACAAGGAAAATGACGCCGAGGAGGTCATGATGAAAGTCGAAAAGATTCTCGATGGCAAAGACAAAGAGGTGTTTTCGGTCCACGTCGATGCCATCGTCAGCGATGCCTTGCAAAGCATGAATGAAAAGAATATCGGCGCCCTGATGGTGATCGACAGCCAGGAAAACATCCAGGGCATTGTCAGCGAAAGGGATATCATGCGCAATTGCCACCGCAGCCAGGCCAATGTCAAGGGGCTGGCCATCCGCGATGTCATGACCCCGCGCGCCAAGCTCCTGGTGGCCCGGGCCGAAGACGACGTCAACGACCTGATGGGAGCCATGACCCAGAACCACATCCGCCACATCCCGGTGGTCAATGACCAGGACAAGGTGATCGGCATGGTGTCCATCGGCGACATCATCAAGGCCATGCTGAAGGACAAGGATTACCAGATCCGGCACCTGAAAGACTATATCGAGAGCAAATACCCGCTATAAGACTTGGCGTAAGGCGTACGGCATACGGTTGACGGTTAAAAAAGCTCCAAAATCCAAGCACCAAATTCCAAATAAGCTCCAATCACCAATGATCCAATGACCTAAACGAAGAGAAGCGCAGCGATAGTGCTTTTGTTTGGGTCATTGGGATTTGGAACTTGGAATTTATTTGAGATTTGGTGCTTGTGATTTGGAATTTTCTTTTCTTGCTTTTATTTTTCTTGCCGTAAACCGTCTACCGTACACCGTAGGCCGATTTCTGTTCAGCAAGCACTTGCTCGCTGAACCACTTCCAGATGGCGAGATGGAAGGCGTAAGCCGGAGGATTGGACTTCAGGAAGGTCAGCGGATTGAAATCAAGCGGCGCGCCGGTCTTTTCGCGCTGAAAAAAAGCCTTGCGGTAGAGGGTGTGCCGCTCGGGATGGAATTGGATGCCCAGAACGTTGGCAAACAGGGAATGTTCGACCGCTTCAACGATCTTTTCGTCGAGCGAAGTGGCGGTCGCGCGCAGATTGGCGCCCAGCCTGCCGATGGCCTGGTGGTGGGCCGTGGCCACGAAAGGACGGTCTCCGC
>JADFDP010000075.1 GCA_018262835.1 Candidatus Aminicenantota bacterium | reverse complement strand
CGGCGAACAACCGGGAAGCGCCCTTTTCGGTCACCGGGTCCTGGGTGCGCGCGCTCAACAGCACCGAGATGAGGATACGGAACGGCGTGGAGCGGATGCTGGCTTCGAAGGCAAAGACGGGGGGCGAGAGTGAGGCAATGAATTTCCGGATCGCTTCGAGGTCGCGGACCGCCCGGTTTTCAACCGGGGACGGTTTCGCTATTGAGGATGATCTCATGGCGGAAGGCGACGGCCGGCGCCAGGGTGGCACGCACGCCGCAATATTTCTCCTCGGAGAGAGCGATCGCTTTTTGCAGGAGTACGGGGTCGATGCCGGGCCCAGCGAACACATAGGTCACCTTGATCTCGAGGAATTTCTTGGGGTGCTCGTCGGCCAGCAGCGCTTCAGTCTCAACGCGGAACGATTTGACCGGGACACGCATCTTGCCGAGGATTGAAATGACATCCATGCCGGTGCAGCCGGCCAGGGAGACGAGGGTCAAACCCTTGGGGCGCGGCCCCAGTTCCCTGCCCCCGGCTTCGGGGGTGCCGTCGATGGTAAATTCATGCCCGTCCAGGGAAGCGCGGAACGCCATCCCCTGTTGCCAGTCGATTTTTGCTTGCATTTTCATAGTGCTTTTCTCCATCCTCTCTTCAGGTCATAGGTTATAGGTCATGGGTCTTAGGCAAAAAGACATCACTGAATGTGGTTAACCTATAACTTATCACACAAAACCCATAACCGGAAATTTTTCTTTTCTTCAACCTCGAACCTCGAACGTCGAACTTCGAACCTCGTCTTAAGCCTTGGTTTTGAGGAACGTGTCCTTGATCATGTTGACCATCTTGGCGTTGTCGGTATGTCCGGTTTTCTGGGCGGTGATCCTGCCGCGGATCGGCCGGCCCAGCAGGTAAAAATCACCAATGATGTCCAGGATCTTGTGCCGGGCGAATTCTTCAGGAAAACGCAGGGTGGTGTTGATGATCCTGTCCCTGTCGATCAGGATGAAATTGTTCATGCGGCCGCCTTCGGCCAACCCCATGTCGCTGAGCTTGTTGAAATCGTCCACGAAGCCATAAGTGCGGGCCGGGGCGATCTCGCGCATGAAATCCTCCCCCGAGCGCATGACGAAATCGTAACTCTGCCGCCCCAAGGGCTCGGGATAGATACAGGTGTACTTCACCGAAAAGACGTCCGCCGGCTCGATCTTGATGAATTTGCCGTCGGGCGCCTCCTCGCCGATGAGCAGGGGCCTGGTGATGACGATCTCGGGAATGTCTTCGGCCTGGTCGGTGATGCCGCACTCCTTGATGAACTCGCAGAAACTGATGGCCGAACCGTCATCGATGGGGACTTCCTTGTTGATCTTGACGGCCAGGTTGGTGATGCCGAAGGCATGCAGCACGGCCAGGAGATGTTCGATGGTCCGGGCCTCCAGGTCGTCTTTCTTGATCGAAGTGGCATAGCCGGTGGTGTTGAGGTACTCGATGCGCGCCGGGATATAGTTTTTCTTGGATATGTTTTCAAAACGGATGCCCTTGTTCGGCGGCAGGGGCTTGATGACCATGCCGGTTTTCTCGCCGGAATGCAGGCCGATGCCGTAGATGATGTTGCTCAGGGCCACGGTGCGCTGCTTGCGGAGATACTGCGGATCGGCGGCTTCAAAATCAATGGTCGCCGTGCTCTCGCGCAGGAGCCTCTTTTTTTCATCACTGCCGGCCAATTCGTCTTCCTGGTTGAGGATGGTCCTCAGCTTCATGTTTTCGTCGCGGACCTGGCGAAATTCCAGGCCGCGCTTGAGCACGAAGATCACCTTGTCCAGGCTGAGCGGCTTTTCCAGGAAATCGTAGGCCCCGGCCTTCAGAGCCGATACCGCGGCCGATACCGAGCCGTGCCCGGAGATCATGATGATGATCTGCAGCGGATCAATGGCCAGGATGCGGTTAATGACCTCCAGGCCGTCCATGCCGGGCAGCCAGATGTCCAGAAAAATCGCATCGGGCTTGATATTCTTGAATTTTTCGATCCCTTCCTGGCCGTCCTTGGCGAAATAGACCTGGTAGCCCTCATCCTCGAGCACCGTGGCCAGCGAGACCTGGATATTTTTTTCATCGTCTACGATCAATATTTTCTTCATTTTGGTTCCATTATAACCGAAACCGGGTTAGAATAAAAGGACCCAAAATGCAGCGAGCTCAGTAACGAGTGACAAGTAACAAGTAACAAGGAAGAAAATAATTGCCTCGTTACCCGTTACTCGTCACTTGTTCTTTTTGTTGCGGTTCCTCGTCACTCGTCACTTGTCACTGAGGTCGTTATGCGCAAGCCTTGTTTTTCTCCGCTGCTTGCGCTATACTTGTTTCAATGAATCCATATGCAATTTTCATACTCGCTTGGCTGGTCCCGGGGCTGGGCCACCTGCTGCAGAAAAAAAACCTGAAAGCCGTGGTCTTTTTCTGCGGCATCGTCTCGCTCCTGGCCATGGGCCTTTTGATGAAAGGCAGGTTCTATGACACGTCCGTCCTGCATCCGCTGCTGCTGCTGGGCTTCCTCGGCGATCTGGGCAACGGCCTTTTTTATCTCATCATCCGGCTGGCCCACCTGGCCGCCGGCGACATCAAGGCCGTAACGTATCATTACGGCACCGCCTACATGGCGGCGGCCGGATTGCTCAATTACCTGGTGGCCTTGAACGCTTTCGACATCGCCAAGGGGAGGAAAACATGATCTTCAAGAGCCATGTTCTCTCCATGCTGATTTTCGCCCTGATCGTATCCACCCTGCTGGCTTTCATCAAATACAGCGATGGCCGCCATATCTTCCGCTACGCCTTGAAACTCTTTTTGTTCATGGCCGGAGGCGTTTTCATCATCAGCTGGCTCATGTATTTTATTTGAACTGAAAACTTCATGAATTCCCGCGCCAGGGTCGCTGCCGGCGTAATTTCCATGTTGATCTACCTGGTCATTTTTCTGCTTTCATCCCTGCCGGCCGCCTCATTGCCGTCGCATATCCCCGATTTCATTCCCCACTTTCTGGAATATTTCGCCCTGGCTTTCTTTTTCATCCAGGTATTCCCGAACCCCGGGCGCGGTTCCGTCCTGGCCGCCGCCTTTTTGGCGCTGGCCATTCTGGGCATTCTTGACGAGTGGCACCAGCTTTCGGTCCCCGGCCGTGTTTTCTCCTTGCTGGACTGGGTTTGGGACATGCTGGGGGATCTGGCGGGACTGGCCGCTTTCCTAATGCTCAACAAGCAGAAAAAAGTGATAAGTAATGAGACGGAGACTCAGCGAGATAGCAGTGATGAGTAATGAGTGATAAGTGATGAGACGGAGACTCAGCGAGATAGCAGTAATGAGTAATGAGTGATAAGTAATGAGAAACAGCACTTATTCGAAATGTAAAAGATTTTTTTCTTTCTCATCACTCATCACTAAAGATCGTTGAGTTCGTTCACTCATCACTCGTTCTGGTTTTATTCTTTCTCATCACTCATCACTTAAGATCGTTGAGTTCGTTCACTCATCACTCGTTCTGGTTTTATTCTTTCTCATCACTCAGCACTGAAGATCGTTGAGTTCGTTCACTCATCACTCGTTCTGGTTTTATTCTTTCTCATCACTTATCACTGGGCGCTGAAAGATCGTTCACTCATCACTGTATCTAGGAGCGGAACTTCAGATTGTATTTCTCGATCAGGTAGCGCAGGGACCGGTAGTTGACCTGCAGCAGCCGCGCGGTCTTCTTGACATTGCCGCTGTTCAGCTCCAGGGCCTTGATGATGATGCTCTTGCTGAGATTGTCAATATACTGGTTGAAATTGAAGTCCCCGGCGCCGAGCAGGGTCAGCCAATCCGCTCCGCTGGCCTGGCTGGCGTCCAGGTTGTAGATGACTTCCGCGGGCAGCGAACCGGCGCTGATCACCGCCCCTTTTTCCAAAGCGACCCCCCTTTCGATGAAATTTTCCAATTCGCGCACATTCCCAGGCCAATGGTAGCCGGCAAAGCATTCCAGGACCTTTTTTTCAAATCCCTGGATGTTCTTGGCGAATTTCTGGTTGTAGCGCTGCAGAAAATGCTGCATTAGAATGGGTATGTCTTCTTTGCGCTCACGCAGTGGCGGAACCTTTATGGAGATCACGTTCAGGCGATAATAGAGGTCGGAACGGAATTCCCCCTTCTCGATGCTTTCGGTCAAGTCGCGGTTGGTCGCCGTGATGATGCGCACGTCCACGGCAATTTCCCTGTTCCCGCCTACGCGGCGGATCACCTTTTCCTGGATGGCCCGCAGAACCTTGACCTGCATTTTTTGCGACATTTCCGAAATTTCGTCCAGGAACAGCGTCCCCTGGCTGGCGGCCTCGAAAAGCCCTTCCTTGTCCTGATAGGCATCGGTGAAGGAGCCCTTCTTGTGGCCGAACAATTCGCTTTCCAGCAAATTTTCCGGCAAGGCCCCGCAGTTGATGGAAATGAATTTCTGGCCGGCGCGGCGGCTCTTGGCATGAATGGCCCGGGCGATCAATTCCTTGCCCGTGCCGCTTTCACCGCTGATCAGAATGGTCGAGTCGGTCTGGGCCACGGTGCTGATCAGCTCGAAAATCTTGCCCATCTTGGGATCGCTGCCCACGATGTTCTCGAAGTTTTCCTTGTCCGACAGTTTCTGCTTCAGCTCGATGTTTTCTTTTTCGATTGATTTCTTGTGCAGCGATTTGTTGATGATGATCTTCAATTCTTCCAGGTTGAACGGCTTCATGATGTAATCTTCGGCGCCGAGCTTCATGGCCTCGATGGCATCGTGGGTGGCGGCATACGCCGTGATCATGATCACCGGCAGCTCCTGCTCGTGCGTCTTGATCTTTTTGAGCAGCTCGATGCCATTGAGATCCGGCATGCGGATGTCGGAAATGACCAGGTCATATTTCCTGCCCTTCAGCTTCTTCAGCGCGTCCAGGCCGCTCACCGCCTCATCCACCTGGTATCCCTCCTTGCCCAGGACGAACGACAGCATGTTGCGCAGGCTGTGATCGTCGTCCACCAGCAATATGTTTACGGCTTGTTGAAGCATATCACTACCTCGGTGCCAAGATTTTTCTCGGACTTGATCTCCATTTTGAACCCGTGTTCCTCGACGATCCTTTTGACGATATTCATGCCCAGGCCGATGCCGAAGGCGAACTTGGAGTAGAAGGGCGTGAAGATCTTCTCGACTTCATCGCGGTCCATGCCGACGCCGAAATCGTGGATGGACAAATTGACTGCCTTGGCATCCCGAAAAAGGTTGATCTCGATCTCGCCGTTTTCCTGCAGCGCTTTCACGGCGTTGTTCAGCAGGTTCCAGACCAGCTGCTTGATCTTCTTGAAATCGGCATGAACCATGTTCCCGGGATTGTATTTTTTAATGAAGCGCACCTCGCCCAGGTTGAGCGATATCATGGCCACCACGTCATCCACGATCCCGGCCAGATCAAATTCCGAAATTTCCAGCGGCGATTGCCTGGAAAAATTAAGGAACTCCTCAATGAAGGCCGAAAGACGGTTCGATTCCTTGACGATGATGTCCATCAGATTCTTCAATTCGGTTTCCAGCGTGAGCTCCTGGCGCAAAAACTGCACGGAGCCGGAGATCGAGGCCAGCGGATTGCGTATTTCATGGGCGATCCCGGCCGCCATTTCACCGATCAAGGCCAGGTGCTCCTTTTCCTTGAGCTTTTTTTCGATCTCCTTGATGGCGCTCAGGTCGGTGATCAGGAATACAAGCAGGCGCTCGAAAGACGATACTTTTTCAATGGAAGAGAGAGAGATCCCCAGCGAAAATCCGCGCAGGTTTTTTTCAAAATAATAGGAGTTGTTGCTTTGCCAGATCTTGCGAATTTGGGGCAGTTCGTCCTTGTCCAGCAGCAAGTCAAAAACATTCCCCCCTTTTTTCAGGTTCAGGAAAGCGGCGGCCTTGGCATTGTAGGAAACGATTTGCCCCTGCGCGTCGGACGTGATGAAGCCGTTCTCCATTTTTTCCATGACCGAATTGTTCAGCAGGATCATGTCCTGCAGGTTTTCCCGGATGTTCTTCAGTTGCTCGCCGGTCTTGTTGATCCTTTCAAAATAATAGGAAGAGATGAAGCTGACGCTGGAAAAAGCGATGAAGCTCATCAGCAGGTTGTAGATGAAGGTCCCCAGGGAGACCTCCCCCACCTCGACGTTGGGATAGTAGGGAATGATGTCCAGGTAGAGCAGGTCGGAGAGGATGCCGAAGGAGATGAAGGAGACGGTGGCGATCATCAGCGTGTCACGGCGGGAAAGGAAGATGGAGGCGACGATGATCGGCAGGATGTAGAGGAAATAAAATGGGCTGACGATGCCCCCGGACAGGTAGACCAGCAGCGTGACCAGCAGGATGTCGAAGGCCAGCTCGATGTAAAGCAGCGGCCGCAGGCTCAGCAGGCGCGCCAGCGGGAAGAACAGGATGCTGATGGCGACGGCCGCCAGCAGGACGCCCAGGATAGCCAGCAGCGACATGGAGGACTTGAAGAACAGCAGGATGATGCCCGTGACCAGGCCCAGGGCCGAGAGGATGGCGATGCGGATGGAATGCAGAAACACCAGTTTTTTTTGCAGCTTGCGATCCTCGACAGCGATCAAGTTTCTTTGCTAACCGACCTTGCCTATGATGTCGAAAAGTGGCAGGTACATGGCCACGATGACGCCGCCCACAATTCCGCCCAGGAACAGGATCAAGAGAGGTTCCATCAGCGAGACCAGCGCCGAGACGGCCTGGTCGACCTCTTCATCGTAGAAGTCGGCGATCTTGCCGAGCATGGTGGCCAGGGAGCCGGTCTGTTCGCCGACGGCGACCATCTGCGTCACCATGTAGGGGAAGCGTTTGGTCTCTTCCCAGGACTCCCACAGCGGCTTTCCTTCCTGCACCAGGGCCCGGCTTCGCAGCACCGCGTCCTCGATGATCGAGTTGCCCGATGTTTTGGCGGTGATGGTCATGCTTTCGATGATCTCGACTCCCGAAGTCAGCAGGGTGGACAGCGTACGGGTCACGCGGGCCACGGCCACTTTGGTCAAGAGTTCGCCGAAAATCCAGATCTTCAGCTTGATGTTGTCGATCACCCGCCGTCCCTTGAAAGTGGCGTAATAGGAACGGAAAGCAAAAATAATTGCCGCGATGATGATGATCACAAAAAAGAAATTGGCGACCAGGAAATTGCTGGCTCCGACCACGATCTGGGTCGGCAGGGGTAGCTCGGCGCCCAATTGCCCGAACATATCGCTGAAAACCGGGACGACTTTCCATAAAATGACGCCGGTCAGCACGAAAGCGATCACCAGAACGCCGATCGGGTAGGCCAGGGCGGCCTTCACCTTGCCGATCAATTTGTTCATATTTTCAACGTACTGCGAAAGGCGCAGCAGGATGGTGTCCAAATTACCCGACGCTTCGCCGGCCTGGATCATGCTGGTGTACAATTCATTAAAGACCTTGGGGTGCTTTTTCATGGCGTTGGACAGGTTGGACCCGGCCTCGACGTCCTTGCGGACCTCCAGCAGCACGTTCTGGAAATACTTGTCCTTCTGCTGGTTGCCCAGTATGCCGATGGCCTGAGTGATGGGCAGGCCGGCGTTGAACATGACCGAAAGCTGGCGGTTGAAAACGGCGATGGTCTTGAGCGAGACGCTTTTGCGCCCCCCGACAAAGGGAATATTGATTTTTATTTTCTTGCGTTCGATGCTCAAAACCTGGATCATTTCCTTTTCCAGGGCCGTGATGATTTCGTTGGAATTGCGGCCGCGGCGTTCGCCTTCCACGATGCTCCCGATCTTGTTTTTTCCCCGGAATTTGAAAATTGGCATGTTTTCCCCCTAAAATGAATGCCCTTTGCCGGCGGTGGCGGCAGCGGCATGGCTGGTCTTGAACTGGCTGGACAAGGCCGTGGGCCCGCGGTTGATCAACTCCTGCAGTTCCTCGGGATTGTGGGAAACGTTCATGGCCAGCTCCAGAGAGATATCGCGCTTGAAATACAAATTGGACAGTGACTGGTTGAAGGTGATCATGCCGTATTTTTCCTGCCCCATCTGCATGGAGGCATAGATCTGGTGGATCTTGTTGTCGCGGATCAGGTGGCGGATGGCAGGCGTGGGGATCAGCACTTCCACGGCCAGGCAGCGGCCGCGGGCGTCGGCCTTGGGCAGCAGGGCCTGGGTGACGATGCCCTCCAGGTTCATGGACAACTGGGTGCGGACCTGGTCCTGCTGGTGGGGCGGAAAGACGTCGATGATGCGGTTGATGGTCTGAGCCGCCGAGTTGGTGTGCAGTGTGGCGAACGTCAGGTGGCCGGTCTCGGCGATGGTGATGGCCGCCTGGATGGTTTCCAGATCGCGCATTTCACCGATCAGCACCACGTCGGGATCCTCGCGCAGGACCGAGCGCAGGGCCAGGGGAAAGCTCTTGGTATCGGCGTGCAGCTCGCGCTGGTTGACCATGGCCTTGCGGTGCGAATGCAGGTACTCGATCGGGTCCTCGATGGTGATGATATGCACCGGGTTTTCCTTGTTGATCTTGTCGATCATGGAGGCCAGGGTGGTGGTTTTCCCCGAACCGGTCGGACCGGTGACCAGGATCAGCCCGCGGGATTTGTTGGTCATGGTGGGGACAATGGACGGCAGGCCCAGCTTTTCGAAAGACCAGATCTCGTAGGGGATGCGGCGGAAAGCTCCGGCGACGGCGCCGCGCTGCATGAAGACATTGGCGCGGAAACGGGCCAGCCCCTTGATGCCGAATGAAAAATCGAGCTCCCAGTTCTCCTCAAATTTGTATTTCTGGTTGTCGTTGAGAATGCTGTATATCATTTGCTTGGTTTCGGCAGGAGAAAGCACCGGATGCTCGATTCTCTTCAAGAGGCCATGGACACGGATCAGCGGCGGCGAATTGGTGGTGATATGCAGGTCGGACCCCCCCTCGTCCACCATGATCTTCAACAATTGCGGAAGTGGCAATGCCATGCATCTCTCCTTACAATCGCGTCGTTTCCCTTAAAACTTCCTCGATGGACGTCATCCCCAGTTTGATCTTTTCCAGTCCGCTCTGGCGCAGGGTCAACATCCCCTTCTCCTTGGCTTTCTGCCTCAACTCCGAAGTCGAAGCTCCGATCATGACCATCTCTTTGATCTCTTCGTCGAGCTCCATGACTTCAAACAATCCGACCCGGCCCTTGTAGCCCGTATTGTTGCATTTGTCGCAGCCCTTGGGTTCGAAAATCTGGACGGCTTTGGCCTCTTCGGGGGTGAAACCGATCTCGATCAGGGTCTGGGCCGGGATCTTGCCCACGGCCTTGCAGCTGCTGCAGAGGCGACGGATCAATCTCTGGGCCTGGACCAGGCGCACGGCGCTGGCCACCAGGAAGGGCTCGATCCCCATGTTGATCAGGCGGGCAATCGTCGAGGGCGCATCATTGGTATGCAGGGTGGAAAGCACGAGGTGGCCTGTCAGGGCGGCCTTGATGGCAATGTCGGCGGTTTCAAAATCTCGGATCTCGCCCACCAGGATGATGTTGGGATCCTGGCGCAGGAAAGTGCGCAGGGCGGCCGGGAAGGTCAGGCCGATCTGTTCTTTGATGTTGACCTGGTTGATGCCGAAAATATTGAATTCCACCGGGTTTTCCGCGGTCAGAATGTTGACTTCCTCGTCGTTCAGCTTGGCCACGGCCGAATACAGCGTATTGGTCTTGCCCGATCCGGTCGGCCCCGTGACCAGGATGATGCCCCAGGGCTCCTTGATGTTTTTCTCGAATTTCTGCAGGGACAGGGGTTCAAAGCCGAGCTGGGTCATATCCAGCTTCAGTTGGTCCTTGTCCAGGATGCGGATGACGATCTTTTCGCCGTGGATGGTGGGCAGGGAGGAAACGCGCATATCCACCACTTTTTTGACCGTGCTGGTGTCGATCTTGGTCTTGATGCGGCCGTCCTGGGGCAGGCGCCGTTCGGCGATGTCCATTCCTGAGATGATCTTCAGCCTCGAGGAGACCTTGTTTTTCAGGTTCATGGGCGGCTTCATGTATTCGTGCAGTATCCCGTCAATGCGCAGGCGGACGCGGAACTCCTTTTCGTAGGGCTCGAAATGAATATCCGATGCTCCTTTGATGATGGCATCGTTGAATATCAGGTTGACCAGCTTGATGGCCGGGGCGTCCTCGTCGATGTCCCCTTCCGCAGTGCCGTCATCCTCCTTGGTCTCCAAGACCTCGACCGTGGAGTCCTCGCTCAATTCGATCTCGTCAAGGAACTTCTGGGCCTCGATGCCGGTGGAAGAACCGTAATACTTGTCGATGGCCTCCAGAATCGATGATTCGGGGGCAATGACCGCCTGGATGCGCAGGTTGGTGGTAAAGCGGATCTCTTCCTGAACGAACAGGTTGGAGGGGTCGGCCATGGCCAGCGTCAGGTTGGAACCGATGCGGTGGATGGGAATGACCACGTGCTTGCGGGCGATGTCGGGCTTGATCAGTTCGATCACCTTCTCGTCGATCTCAAACTTGGTGAGGTTGATCGACGGGTAGCCGAATTGCTTGCTCAGGACCTGGGCGATGTCTTCCTCGGTCACGTGCCCGAGGCGGATCAGGACGCTGCCGAGTTTTCCCGGTTCTTTTTTTTGGACCTCCAGCGCGTGCTGAAGCTTCTCTTCCGTTAACTTCTTTTCCTTTAGTAAAAAATCTCCTAAACGCATTGCCATTGGTTATATTGTAGTAAAAGAAAAATCAATTGTCAATTTTTTCATCGGATCAGGTAAAAACCGGAAATTCCCAGGTTTTTCATATGGCCTGAATGGTTGAGGCCCAGGGCAAAATCGACCAGGAAATTGCCCAGGTTGAAACCGAACCCCAGGCCGTACACGACATTGGCCTTGCGGCCCAAAAAGTACTTGGAGCTCAGGTCCCCGAGGAATCCGGCCCGCAAAAACAGCTTGTTTTGAAAAAGGCCTTTTTCCACCCCCAGGGATACCGGCTGCGCATCCTGGCCGTTGTGAAACAGCTCGCCTTTGGCCACGTCGATATCCAGGAAAATCCCGAGTTGGCTGTCGGGCCGGAAAGCCAGGCCGCCGACCAGGCGCCGGGCCAGGCGCAGTTCACTGAGCCCGGTGGCGATGACCGGGTTGGCGACATTTCTGACCATGAGCCCGGCTTTGAAATATAGACCCAGGTCGGCGCTGATTCCCACATCGACGTTCAGCCTGGAGAAATTTTTCTCGGCGCCCGACCAGGCGAATTGCAGGAAATCCTTGCTGTCGGCGCCAGCCTGGAATGGCGCCGACGTGATCGAGGTGTTGAATTCGGCATTCCGGCCTTTCAGGTAGTGAACCGTGGCTCCCATGGCCACGCCTTGCCCGAGATTCAAGGCGAAGGCCAGCGAGTAATCGGTGTAATGGAAGCCGATGAAGCGCATTTGCAGGGAAGCGATATCGGCATTGGATATGTCGGCAAGCGGCTTGGCCAGGACGTCGTTGGCCAGGGGAAAAATCACGGCGGCATCGACTTGCGCCACGGCCAGGGCGTACC
>JADFDP010000074.1 GCA_018262835.1 Candidatus Aminicenantota bacterium | reverse complement strand
CATCGAAAAGACGGCCCTGATATACGGCCAGATGACCGAGCCTCCCGGCGCCAGGCTGCGGGTGGCCCTTTCCGGCCTGACCGTCGCCGAATATTTCCGCGACGAAGAAAAGCAGGACGTGCTGCTTTTCATCGACAACATCTTCCGCTTCACCCAGGCCGGTTCCGAGGTCTCCGCCCTGCTGGGACGCATGCCTTCGGCGGTCGGCTACCAGCCCAACCTGGCTTCGGAAATGGGCGAAATGGAAGAGCGCATCACCTCGACCAAGAAGGGATCGATCACCTCGGTCCAGGCCATCTACGTTCCGGCCGACGACTACACCGACCCGGCGCCGGCGACGACATTCACCCATCTGGACGCCACCACCAACCTCTCGCGGCAGCTGACCGAAATGGCCATCTTCCCGGCCGTCGATCCCCTGGCCTCGTTCTCGCGCATCCTGGACGCCAAGATCGTGGGCAAGGAACATTACCAGGTGGCCCGGCAGGTCAAGGAGGTGCTGCAGCGCTACAAGGACCTGCAGGACATCATCGCCATCCTGGGCATGGAGGAGCTTTCCGATGAGGACAAAGTGATCGTGGCCCGGGCCAGGAAGATCCAGAAATTCCTCTCGCAGCCCTTTTTCGTGGCCACGCCGTTCACGGGCATGGAGGGCAAGTACGTGGAGCTGGCCGACACCATCCGCAGCTTCAAGGAGCTGGTGGAAGGCAAATACGACGCTTTGCCCGAGCAGGCCTTTTACATGTGCGGCGGCATCGAAGACGCCGTGGCCAACGCCAAGAAACTGGGTTTCTAATGGCCGACGCCATCGAACTGGAGATCCTCACGTCGCGCGAAGTGGTCCTGCGCGCCGAGATCAAGGACCTTTACATCCCGGCATTCCTGGGCGAGGCCGGCGTCCTGTCCCATCATTTGCCTTATCTGTCCCTGCTGAATGCCGGCGAGATGTCCTATCTCGACCTGGACGGAACGCGGCATTACCTCTTCAGCGGCGCAGGATTCCTGGAAGTCAGGGACGACCGCATCTCGGTGATCATCGATTCTTTTGAACGCGGCGAGGACCTTAAGGAAGAGGATCTGCGCAAACAGCTGCAGGAGACCGAGGCCCGGATCCAATCCTCTTTCCACGGCGCCATCACCCCTGCCGAATTGCAGGTGGACCTGGCCCGCCAGAAAGAATTGCGCATGAAATTGGCCATCTGCAAAAAGATCAAGGGCAAGTAGCCGCAGCCGCGCATCCCCGTCGGATCGCTCGCCTGCGTCCAAAACCTTGACTTTTCAGTTGAAATTTAATATAAATCACTTTCAGTCCAAGATTCAGTAAAAATTGTACCTTTTATGAGGAGAAAACTATGAGTTTGTCGAATTTGTTCATCCTGGCGCCGCTGGGTTCGATCCTGGCGCTCATTTTCGCATACTATTTCTACCGTTTCATGAAAAAGCAGGACCCGGGCACCGCCGACATGCAGCGCATCGCCGGCTACGTGCAAAAGGGGGCCATGGTCTATCTCAAGCGGCAATACCGGGTCGTGTCTTTCGTCTTCCTCCTGATCTTCATCCTCTTTTCCTTCATGGCCTACGTGCTGCACACGCAGAATCCCTGGGTGCCTTTCGCCTTTATCACCGGCGGCTTCTTCTCCGGTCTGGCCGGCTTCCTGGGCATGCGCACGGCGACTTTCGCCTCCAACCGCACCACGGCCGGCGCCAAGCATTCCCTGAACAAAGGGCTGCAGATCGCCTTCCGCTCGGGCGCCGTTATGGGCCTGGTGGTGGTCGGCCTGGCACTGCTGGACATCTCCCTCTGGTTCATCATCCTGCGCCATTTTATCCCTGAAGGCGTCAGCCAGCTCTCGATCATCACCACCACCATGCTGACCTTCGGCATGGGCGCCTCGACCCAGGCCCTCTTTGCCCGCGTCGGCGGCGGCATCTTTACCAAGTCGGCCGATGTCGGCGCCGACCTGGTCGGAAAGGTGGAAGCCGGCATCCCCGAGGACGACCCGCGCAACCCGGCCACCATCGCCGACAATGTCGGCGACAACGTCGGCGACGTGGCCGGCATGGGCGCCGATCTTTACGAATCCTACGCCGGCTCCATCCTGTCCACCGCGGTCCTGGGCGTGGCCGCCGGCTACGGCCTGGGCGGCGTGCTGGCGCCCATGGTCATCGCCGGCATCGGCGTGATCTTCTCGGTCCTGGGCGTCTTCCTGGTGCGCTCGGGCGAGAAGGCCTCGCAGAAGGTCCTGCTGCGAGCGCTGGCCCGCGGCATCAATGCCAGCACCTTCCTGACCCTGGTCGCCTCCTTCTTCATCCTGGTGCTGTTCAAGGAATCGTTTCAGGGGCGGCACGTAGGCATCTTCCTGTCGGTCATCACCGGCCTGATCGCCGGCTGGGTGATCGGCAAGATCACCGAATACTACACGTCGCAGGATTACAAGCCGACCCAGTACGTTGCCCAGCAGTCGCAGACCGGCCCGGCCACGGTGATCATCGCCGGCATCTCTACGGGCATGCAGTCCACCGGGCTGCCGGTGCTGGTCATCGCCCTGGCGGTCATCATCAGCTACGCCCTCAGCGGCGGCTTCAGCGCCAGCGCCAACGCCATCAACCTCGGCCTCTACGGCATCAGCTTCGCCTCGGTTGGCATGCTCTCCACCCTGGGCATCACCCTGGCCACCGATGCCTACGGCCCCATCGCCGACAACGCCGGCGGCAATGCCGAGATGACCGGCCAGGACCCGGAAGTACGCCGGCGCACCGACGCCCTGGACGCGCTGGGCAACACAACCGCCGCCACCGGCAAGGGCTTCGCCATCGGCTCGGCCGCCCTGACCGCCATGGCCCTGCTGGCCGCCTACATCGAGGAGATCAAGATAGGCTTCCAGCATATCGGCCACAAGTTCATCACCGTCAGCGGCGTGCAGAAGGCCATCGAGAACACCTATATCGGTGACTGGATCAGCTACTACAACCTGACCATCTTCAACCCCAAGGTGCTGGCCGGCCTGTTCATCGGCGCCATGCTGGTGTTCGTCTTCTGCGCCATGACCATGAAGTCTGTCGGCCGCGCCGCCGGCAAGATGGTCGAGGAAGTTCGGCGCCAATTCCGCGAGATCGCCGGTATCATGGAGGGCAAGACCGAGCCCGACTACGCCAGCTGCATCGAGATCAGCACCCGCGCCGCCCAGCACGAAATGATCGTCCCGTCCCTGACCGCCATCGTCGCCCCCGTGGCCATGGGCCTGGTCTTCGGCGTGGCCGGCGTGATCGGCCTGCTGGCCGGCGGCCTGACCACCGGCTTTGTCGTGGCCGTGTTCCTGAACAATTCCGGCGGCACCTGGGACAACGCCAAGAAATACATCGAGGAGGGCAACCTGGGCGGCAAGAAACTGCCCGACGGCAGCCGCAACCCCAACCATGGCGCCGCGGTCATCGGCGACACCGTGGGCGACCCCTTCAAGGATACCTCGGGCCCATCGCTCAACATTCTGATCAAGCTGATGTCCATGGTCTCGGTGGTCTTTGCCGGCCTGATCGTCAAGTACGGCGACCTCCTGCAGCGGGTCATCGACCACTTCCTGCGCTGAGCCATCCGCGAAGACCGCGCCGCCGCCGGCTCAAAGCCGGCGGCAGCTTCTTTTCTCACTCTTACCTGGTTTCCAGGCTGAAGGTGATGGTGACCTTGAACCGGACTGGCCTGGGTATGCCATTGACCAGGCAGGGTTCATAGATCCATTTTTTTACCGCTTCCAGCGCCGCCCCGTTGAGCAGGGCATGGCCGCTGGTCACATGGGCCTCGAGCACGCGGCCGTAGATGTCGGTGCTGGCTTCAATCTCCACTTTGCCGCTGATGTGCGCTGCGAGCGCCAAGCCCGGATAGCCGGGGTCCACCCGCTTGATCAACCGCGGCGGCCGGACGGTCGGGATCGTCTTTTCCATCGGATCGACCTCTTTGGGCAGGACCTCCCCATTGATGATCCATGGCCGA
Source organism: Candidatus Aminicenantota bacterium (assembly GCA_018262835.1). Lineage (GTDB taxonomy): Bacteria > Acidobacteriota > Aminicenantia > UBA2199 > UBA2199 > UBA2199. The sequence goes on along the minus strand of JADFDP010000074.1, from coordinate 7,673 downwards.
TCGCCGTCCCCGGTGCCGCCGACAACACCCCCGTCGCCCCAATCCTCCACGACGTAGTCAGCTGGGTCTTCATCGACGATCTCGGTCGGGACTTCGATCGGCACCATGAGCACGTGCGGGCCGTTCGCGGCAGGCGGATTTTTCGATCCTCGCGGCGCATCCGGGGTGGTTGCCGGTTTGCCGCCGCGGCCTGGGCCGGGCGGTACGCCGGGCAGGATCGGCGAAATGATCCTCACATCAGTGGACTTGTAGTTTGGCAGTTCCGCTTCGGCGCGCAGCAGCGGCATCACGATGATAGCGGCCACAACAGCGGCGTGGGCGGTCAGGGACAGCAACAGGGTCAGCGTCTTTCGCAAACGGCGCAGACGCGAACCGTCGCCGGCAAACAGTGCGTCCAACATGGCTCACCTCCTTTTCGTACCGCCTGATATGACGGCAACGCACAGCAAAATTCCAGGCGGGTGAGGGAGAAGAGATATTTTTTGCGCGCTGCGGGGAGCGTCCCACCAACCGCGACAGAGGCGCGGCTGCGAATCGCATGCGGCCCAGCAACTTTGACAAAGCCGGATGCGCTTGCTATCATGTGCGGGATCGCCCTGAATGCGGGTCAGAACTGCGGTATGCGAGGTGGACTCCATGGGAAAAGAAGCGAAATCAGTGTTCAACGCCGAGGTCAGCAAGGGCCGGCTGGAGTTTCTGTTCGATGGCATCTTCGCCATCGCCATGACCATCCTGGTCCTGGAACTGAAGTTCCCCGAGAAGCTCCAGAACTCCAGGTCAGCGCATGAGCTAGGGACGGCGCTGCTGCACAACAGGCGGACCTTTTTCAGCTATGTCGTCAGCTTCATCATCCTGAGCGGCTTCTGGATTGGCCACAACAGGATATATGCCAAATTGAAGCGGGTCACCTGGTCCATCCTGGCCATCCACTTCTGGCTCCTGGCCTGGGCGGTTTTCGTCCCGTTTTGCGCCCATCTGATCGGCCGCTATCCGAGCAACCCGCTGGCGTTGCTGGTATATTTAGCGACGACTTTCGCCTACATCATGGGATTGCTGGCGGTGATCATCACGGCCGAGAAGCAGAAATTGTTCGACCCGGCGATCCCAGCCGGCGACGTGATAAAACTGCGCCGCGGCTTCATCCGGCCATTGATCGGCATGCTTTTCTTTGCCATCTATATTCTTTTCATCCTGCCGGTCTTGAAATAGGAGCGGTGAACTTGGATAACTTGGTGATCCGGACCGAGCGCCTGTCCAAGAATTACGGCAGGCACCTGGGCATCGCCGACGTCGATATCGAGGTTCGCGCCGGCGAGGTTTTCGGCTACCTGGGGCCGAACGGGGCCGGAAAAACGACCACCATCCGCATCCTGATGGACTTTATTCGCGCTGACAAGGGGAGGGCGGAGATTTTCGGACTCGATGTCCGCAAACAGAGCCTGGAGATCCGCCGCCGCGTCGGTTTCCTGCCCGGGGGCATGCAGCTGTACGAGAACCTGAGTGGCGGCGACTATCTGCGTTTTTTCGCCGGCCTGCGCGGGGGCATCGACAAGCCCTTTGTCGAGGAGCTGGCCTCGCGCCTGGCCTGCCCGCTGGAGCGGCCGATCCACACCCTTTCGCAGGGCAGCAAGAGGAAGATCGGCCTGATCCAGGCCTTCATGCACAAACCCGCTCTGCTCATCCTGGACGAGCCGACCAGCGGACTCGACCCGATCGTCCGCCACGAGTTTTACCGGTTGATCGCCGAGGCGCGGGCGCATGGACAGACCGTGTTCTTCTCCTCGCACAACCTGCCCGAAGTGGAGCGGATTTGCGACCGCGTGGCGATCATCCGTCAGGGGCGGATCGCGGCCACCGAGCGCATTGAGGAACTCAAGGCCAGGTCAATGCGCAGCCTGGAGATCCGTTTCAACGAGGATGTCGGCGAAGGAGCCTTTGCCTCCATCCCCGGGCTGGAGATCACCGCCCAGGAGAAGCGCCTGCTAAAGGGGCGATTGAAAGGGGAGATGGACGCGCTGCTGAAAGCTGCGGTACGCTTCCAGGTCAGCGATTTCAGCAGCCAGGAGCCAGACCTGGAAGAAATTTTTCTGGCCTACTACGGGGACAATGACCATGCTCAATGACCTGTTCCGGAAAACCCTGCGCGACCAGCGCTGGGCCCTGCTCGGCTGGGCCATTGGGCTGGTGCTGCTCGCGCTATACCTGGCTTACATTTACCCCTTCGTGAACCGGGCCGCGGAAATGATGAAGGTGCTGGAGAGCCTGCCACCGGTCGTCAAGAACCTGATCGGGAAAAATCAATTCATGGCCTCCCCGGAAGGATTTTTCAATCTGCAGCCGTTCTCCATTCTGCTGCCCTTGCTGTTCATTGTCTTTGCCATTGCCCGGGGCAGCGACGCCACGGCCGGTGAGGAGGAGCGCGGCACGCTCGACCTGCTGCTGGCCAATCCGCTGCCGCGCCGGCAACTGGTAGTGGAAAAATCGCTGGCGCACGCTTCCGCCCTTTTTATGCTATCGGTCGTCTTCTGGCTGGCCATGGCCGGCGGCACGCGGCTGTTCGGCATCGTGCTGAACGTGCGGTGGCTGGCCGCCGTGGTCTTCAGCTGCTGGCTGCTCGGGGCCTTGTTTTACGCACTGGCCCTCGCCTGCGGCTGCTGGAAGGGGAAAAGGAAATTCAGCATCGGCGTCAGCGGCGGCCTGGCCATGGTCACGTTCCTGGTTAACGCCTATGCTCCCATGGTGGAGAGCCTGCGCCCCTGGCGCGTCCTGTCGCCTTTTTACTTCTATAACGGCGAAAATGTCCTGGCCAACGGCCTGGTCCCGGCCCATGCGCTGGTCCTGGTCGGGCTGGTCGCTTTTTTCTTTACCGTCGCCGTTTTCTTTTTCGGCCGCCGCGACATCTCGACCTGAACCCGGGCGGCCGCCCGTTTCCTATTTCTGCAGGACGATGGCCAGCGCGAATTTTTCCTGCCTGGGAATGATGATTTCCCGGTTATAAACCGCGAATCCCGGCTTGAAGGCGGCAAAGGCGTATTTCCCGGGCGGCAGGCGCAGGCCGGCCGTTTTCCCCTCGTTGGGCGCCAGTCCCCAGAATTTGCCGTCGATGTAAACCGCGGTTTCCTCGGGAACTACGGTCAGGGTGACCTGGGTCAGCGTGCGTTCTTCGGCCGCGATCGTCTTTTCCGCAGGCTGGGCGGGTTGGGGTTCGCTCTTGGCCTCATAGGCTTGCTGGTCTCCTGGGGGGGAGACTTCTGCGGCGGCGGGTTCTGCGGCATCCGGAGTGCCTTCCTTCATCAAATTAACTTTCAGGGTGATATGGCGTGAAGAATAGGAGCGCAGGTCGATGACCTCTTCGCGGAAACCTTTTTTGGCAAACACGAGTTCGTTCTGTCGTGACGCCAGGCGCAGGGCCGAGCCGGCGGAGGAGAACTCGTAGGCGGCTCCGATTAACCTGCCGTTGAGCAGCACGTCGGCGTCGTCGGGGCTGACACGCATCACAACGTGCACGCCATCGTAGTCATCCATGACGTCCCAGGGGACATGGATGGAGCAGGCGGCAAAAGCGCAGATAAAAAACAGGACCGCTGTCAAAAAGCTTATGTTTTTCATGCTTTTATGGTAGCACAAACGGATCAATGAGTCACCTGCACCGATTTCCGCCCGGACGGAAACGCTGCCATGCTTCAAAAAAAAACGCATTGCTATTGCCTAAACAAGGGGAAATATGCTACATATTACTATCCATGAAAGCAAAAGCGCAGCGATTCATCTTTTTCTCCCTGTCTCTGGCCGTGGCCGGGGTGCTGGCCGCGCAGCAGGATCGCAACGAACCGATTGTTTACGCCGATCACAAGAACATCGGCGAAGATTCGCTCCGCGCCGATGGGCATGTGGAAGTCATCTGGCAGGACTATATCATCTATGCCGACGCGATTGAATTCAATCTCAAGAGCAAGGAATTATTCGCCGAAGGGCGGGTGACCATGTCAGCCAAGGACATGGTCTTGAGCGGCGAAAAACTTGTTTTCAACCTGAAAACGCAGAAGGGCGAACTGGTCGACACCTACGGCCTGATGAGCCCCTTCATCCGCTACGATACCGACCGCCTGATCCAGACCGACCGGCAGACGCTGACTTTTCAGCGCCTCAATTTCACCTCATGCGCCCAGATCTTTCCGCGCTGGAGGATCACCAGCCGCCGCGGCAAGATCAAAAAAGAAAAATATATTGAAATGAACAACGTGCTGCTGCGCATCAAAAATATTCCGGTTTTTTATCTGCCGTACTTGCGCTATCCCGTGCAAAAGGACGGCCGAGCCACCGGCCTGCTGTTTCCCGGTATCGGCAATTCCGACCTGCGCGGTTTTTTTGTCCAGAATGCCTTTTTCTGGGCTATCCGGCCCAACATCGATATGACCTTCGGGCTGGATTATTTTGCCAAACTGGGGATCGGCTTCAGCGACGAATTGCGCTACCTGTTCCGCAATACCAGCGGCAGCGCCCGTTTTTACTATTTCAAGTACCGGAAGGATAACGGCGTATACGATGACGCGGCCAGCGATTATTATATGGAAGCCGATCACAAGCAGATTCTGCCCTTTCTGAATTCCAACCTGGTGCTGACGGTCAACCGCCAGAGCCGCCCCGGTTTCCTGCGCCTGTTCGACAACAGCTTTGACCGCAATCTCACCACCAATTTTCAATCTTCATTGGCATGGACGTCGTCTTTTTCCAATATGAATATTTCGTTGAGCGCGTCGCACCGGGAAACCTACTATATCTTCGCCAACAGCTCGCGGATCGTGGACTACTTGCCGGCGCTGGCTTTCAATTTGAACCAGCAGAAACTGGGGAAGTTGCCCGGTTATTTTTCCTTGGCGATGGATTATCAGAATTTGCGGCGCAGCGGAATAACCTATGAGGATGAACCTGAATTCGTGAACGATTTCCGTTCCCAGCGCCTGACCGTGACCCCGGCTTATTCTCTGCCTCTGCTCAAGCTGCCCTGGCTGAATTTTTCACTGAACCTCCTTGCCAAGAACACCCTTTATGCCAAAAGCCTGGATCCGCTGAGCAAGAAGATCGTCAGCGAGCCCCTGTATATGAAGTACCAGACGGCCACGCTTTCCTGGCAGGGACCGATTTTTTTCCGCATTTTCAATTCGGGCCGCAACAAACTGAAGCACGTGATCGAACCCGGATTTGAATTCCGCTACGCCACCAAGGTCGACAATCGCGATCGCTTGGTGCCGGTCGATTATTTTGATTATCCTTCCTATTCCAAGGCCGGCTTTTCGCTGACCTCGCGCCTGCTGAAAAAGGACAATGGCGACAATGCCTCGGCCAGTGAATGGCTCACCTATACGATCGCCCAGGAATACTATTTCGACGCGGCCGAAGCCAATTATTTCCGCAAGATCAACGGGGAATACCCGCGCTTTTCCGAACTGAATAACACCCTGCGCTTCAAGCCCTCGAGCGATTTCGCCGTGGATGCCTCCTTTGTCTATAACTACTATATCCACGGCCCTTCACGATTGAACCTGAGCGCTGCGTATAACCGTCCAGGCGCCCCCTTGACCGGTTCCCTTTCCTATAGCATCTACCGCAATCCCTACCGTAACGCCGAATATGTCTTCAACCGCACCATCCTGGGCGGCAGCATCAACCTGAATTTCCCTGGTTTTCCACTGAAATTGCTGGCTGGCATTGACTACGACTTCACGGCCAGGGAATTCCGCTACGGCGCCATCAACGCCAGTTTCGATTACCAGTGTCTGGTTTTCAGCACCGAGTTCAAGGTGTTTTCCTATCTGGGGCGTTCTGAGTTCCAGTTCCGCTTCGGCCTTTCTCTGGGAAACTTGGGCATGGTCAGCGATTTTTTTGGAGGCAAATGATGCGAGTCCTGGGGCAGAAAATAAAAAAATATTGCTTTCAGAGCCATTGGCAAAAACGCCATGAATAGGATCCTGGTTACGGGCTGTTCGGGCTTTCTGGCCTCGCATCTGTTGAAGCTGCTGCAGCGGGAAGATCGAAATAAAATATTCGGCATCACCGAAGTGCCTGGATTCACCTATCCCGACGTCGAGGTTTTTCAGGTTGACATCCGCCGCCGCGACGACATTTCCCATGTGCTGGAGATCATTCGCCCCGATGTCACTTTCCATCTGGCGGCGGTGGCCAATGTCGGGTTCGCCTGGAAAAATCCGCAAATTACCTATGATGTCAATTTCATGGGGACTTCGAATCTGCTGGAAGCGCTGCAGGCGTCGGCGCCTGACTCGCGGCTGCTGCTGATGAGTTCGGCCGAGGTCTACCAGACCGGAGGCCAAGATCCCATCACTGAGAGCAGCTCCACGGTCTGCCAGAACCCCTACGCCTTGTCCAAACTGGCCATGGAGATGCTGGGCGACCTGTATTGGCGGGCCTTCGCCATGAATGTTTGCAAGATCCGCGCCTTCAATTTCACCGGCCCCGGCCAGGATGAAAAATTCGTGGCTTCGGATTTTGCCAGCCAGATCGCCAGGATCGAGAGGGGAGAACGGCCGCCGATCCTCCGTGTCGGCAACCTGGCCGCGGTCCGCGACTTTTCCGATGTCCGTGACGTGGCCCGCTACCTGCAGATCATCGGAGGCAAGGGGTCGGGCGGTGAGGTTTTCAACCTGTGCTCCGGCCGGGCTTATTCCATTCGCCAGGTCCTGGATATCCTGCTGGCCCAGGCCCGCGTGCCCATCCGGGTCGAGGTGGATGCCGGCAAGTTCCGCCCGCTGGACAATCCCCAGATTCTCGGCGACTGCCGACTGATCCGTTCGCGCTTCGGCCTGCGCCCTGAATTCCCTATCGAGAAGACCCTGCTGGACCTGCTGGACTATTGGCGGGGGTCGCCGCGTTGAAAGTCCTGGTCATCCAGATCGCGACCATCGGTGATTTTTTGCTGGCCACGCCGGCCCTGCGGGCACTGAAGCTTGTCGACAAGACTGCCAGAGTCGAGCTGCTGACCGGGCGCTCGCTGCAAGCGGTTGCCCGGGACAATCCCTGCCTGGATCAAATATTTTATTTAAACGACCGGCGGACCGGCCCTGGCGGTTTCCTGGGAAAAACCGCCGAAGCAGTCAAAATATTGTGGCTCCTGCGCCGGGAAAAAATCGATCTGGGATTCAATTTTCAACGCGACCGGCGCTTCAACATCATTCTTTTCCTGGTTGGCTGCAAAAGGAGGATCGGGTTCGCCCGCGGCCGCAGATCGCTTTGGCTGACCGACCCGTTGCGGATCGATCGGGACAAGCACCAAGTGTTTCAATATTGCGATCTGTTGAAAAAAACCGGCATATTCTGCCTGGATTTCAAGATGGAGTTCCCCGTCAGTGAAGCTGTTCTGGCCGCTGTCAGCGAAAAGTTCCTCAAGCCCGAATGCCTGGAGGATGGCGTCGTGCTCGCACCGGGAGGCGCAGAAGCTGCCGGCGGGGATGCGCAGAGCCGGTGCTGGCCGAGCGAAAACTTCGCGGCCCTGGCCGGGCTGCTGATCCAAGACGGGCAGCGAGTGTTGCTGCTGGGCGGCAAGGACGATGTCCGGATCGCAGCCTCCATCCGAGCGGCTCAGCCAAAGGTGGTGGATTGGATTGGAAAAACCACCCTGGCCGAAACCGCTGCGCTCATGAAAAAAGCGCGGCTGG
>JADFDP010000073.1 GCA_018262835.1 Candidatus Aminicenantota bacterium | reverse complement strand
CTGGGCAACCTCAACGTTGTCTTCGGTGATGGCGCTGGAATAAACCAGGGCTTCGGCATCGCCGACGTTTCCGGCGGCATGGCCGATGGCGACGCGGATACCCTGGGCCCGCAGGCGGCGCACCGTGTCGTTTTCGGATATATCGGAGCCACTGATCTGGAAACCCATGTTGTGCAGCACTTCCGCGATGCCCGACATGCCCGAGCCGCCGATGCCGGCAAAGTGAATCTTCTTGATCCGGCTGGTTTCAATCATTGAAGAACACCACTTTGCGCTGTCGCGACACGTTGAGAATGATGCCGGTGATCATCAGGCTGCTGAGCAGGGAAGTGCCCCCCGAGGAGATGAAAGGCAGGGGAATACCCTTGGTGGGAAACAAGCCGACCGCGACCGAAATATTGATCATGGATTGGCAAACAATGAGAACCACCAGGCCGGTTACCAGCAGGTAGGTGTGGGGGTTGTCCGACTGCCTGGCAATGACCATGCCGCGCAGGTAATAAAGCACGAACAGGGCGATCACCGCCAACGCCCCGAAAAAACCCATCTCCTCGGCGATGATGGCAAAGATGAAATCCGAATAGGCGTAGGGCAGGTAAAAGAGCTTCTGGGTGGAATTGCCAATCCCCTGGCCGAAAAGCCCGCCTGAACCAATGGCGTAAGTGGATTGCGTGGCCTGGAAGCCTTGCGTGGCGGCATAACTCTCGGGATTCAAAAAACTCTTGATGCGTTCCTGTCGCATGGGACTGCCCTGGATCAGCAGCACCAGCAGCGGGATCAGCAGTAGGAAGAATCCGGCGAAATATTTCAAGCGCAGCCCGGCCAGGAACAGCATCACCAGAGTAATGGCGCCGATGAGCACGAAATTACCGAAATCCGGCTCTTTGAGGATCAGCCCTTCCATGAAGACCACCGGCAGCAGGATCAGCCCCAGCTGGCGGATATTGTTGACGTCGCTCTCCTTGCGGCTCAGCGTCATGGCCAGGTAGAGCACCAGGGCGATCTTGGCGAATTCGGACGGCTGGATCGACATGCCGCCGAAGCGGATCCAGCGGCTGGTATTGTTGATCTTCTGGAAAAAAAAGACCAGCGACAAGCCGGTAAAGGCCAGGACCATGATGGCCGTGACCAGGCGCGGGTTCAAATAAAACGGCTTTTTGAAAAGGATCAGGAATACGAAGACCAGCAGCCCCACGAGCAGGAACAGCAGCTGTTTGTTGAAAAAGTGGAAGCTGTTGCCGAATTTTTCCCGGGCGATGACCGGCGTGGTGCTGAATATCATCAGGAAGCCGATGGCGATCAGCAGCAGGGAAACGGCGAGCAGGGTCCTGTCGATGCCGCTGGCTTTAACCATTTTTCCCCACCCGCAGCCGCAGCCGCAGCACTTCTTGCTTGAAAACGTCGCCGCGATGCTCGAAATTGCTGAACATGTCGAAACTGGCGCAGGCCGGGGCCAGCAGCACCACGCCGCCGCTTGGCGCCAGCAGCTCATAGCCTTGCGCTACCGCCTCTTCCAGGTCCTCGACTTGGATAAGCCGCTCCTTCCCCAGGCCGGACAGCTGCGCGGCCAGCAAGGGAGCCGCCTGGCCCAGCAGCAGGACCCGGCGCGCCCTCTCGCGCAGCGGCCTCTCAAGTACTGAAAAATCAGAGCCCTTGTCCTTGCCGCCCAGGATGACGACCAGGTTGCCGTCGATGCTGGTGATGGACTTGAGCGCCGCGTCCACGTTGGTGGCTTTGGAGTCGTTGATGAACTCGACCCGGCCGATTTTTCCGGCCTCTTCCATGCGGTGCGGCAAACCCCGGAATCCGCCCAGGGCGGATTCGATCTCGGCGGCGGCCAGGCCGACTTCCCGGCAGGCCAGGGCCGCGGCCATGATGTTTTCCAGGTTGTGCACGCCGCGCAGGGGATTGTGGCGCAAGGATATCGTTTCTTGCGCTTGGCCCATGTTCAGGACCAGATCATGATCCTTGACATAAGCTCCGCGGGCCTGGACCCGGCTGGCGGAAAACCAATAGGCCTTGCCCCGGCCCATTTTGGCACCGTTGCGGAGCAGGGGATCGTCGGCATTGAGCACCATGCAGTCGCTGGGCTTTTGATTCTCGAACAGCCTGAACTTGGCGGCCGTATATTCGGCCATGGACGGATAACGGTCGAGATGGTCGGGGGTGATGTTGAGCAGCACCGCGACCTCGGGCCGGAAGGTAACGATCTCTTCCAGTTGGAAGCTCGACAACTCCAGAACGACCAGGGAGCCGGCGGCGATGGTTTCGACCTCGGCGATCAGCGGCATGCCGATATTGCCGGCCAGGCGGCTTTTGCGCCCGCCGGCCTGCAGCAGGTGCTGGATCAGGCTGACCGTGGTGGACTTGCCGTTGCTGCCGCTGACGGCGATGATGCGCGCCTTGACCTGGCGGAAGGCGTATTCGATCTCCGAGATCACCTCGGCGCCGCCCCGGCGCAAGGCCTCGAAGCGGGGATGCTTGCCGTCAAAACCCGGGCTCATGATGACCCGCCGGCAGCGGGCGAGTTCGGCGAACGAGCCGGCCCCGCTCAGGAAGCGCACCCCGCGCTGCGCAAAATATTCCCGACGCTCCCTGTCGGAGATTTCGCCGTCATTGAACAGGATCAGGGACGCGCGCGGATCTTTGGCCAGCAGGAATTCCAGCACGGCCTGCCCGGTCTTGCCGAAGCCCAGCACCGCGACCGCTTTTTTATTCATGGGCGAACTCCGCCATGGCTTTTTCCAGGGCCATGCCCCGTGAACCCTTGAACAGAACCACGGCTTCGGCCCTGCCGGCAAGCGCCCCGCGCAAGTAATTCCCGGCCTCTTCCGCCAGGGCGAAGCGCTTGATGCGGGCACCGGGATAGCCGGCTTTTTCGGCTGCGGCGGCGATTTTTTCGGCGCGGCGGCCCACGGTCAGCAGCAGGTCAAAATGCAGCCCGGAAAAATAACGGCCGGCCGCGCGGTGAAAATCGAGCTCCTTGGCGCCCAGCTCCAGCATGTCGCCCAGGACGGCGACTTTTTTCTGCCGGTATTCCCGGTCCACCCATTCCAGCGTCCTCATGAGAGCTTCCGGGTTCGAATTATAGGTTTCGTCGATGACCGTGATCGTTCCCTGGCGGCGGATCTGGCCGCGGCCGCTGAGCGGTTTCAGCCGGGATACGGCCTCCTGGATCTCGAAGTTTTTCATCCCCAGGCGCTGGGCCACCAGAATGGCGGCAAAGAGATTCTCGACATGGAGGCGGTTGATCAGCGGCGCGGTGAATTCCGCAGCGATGCCGAAAAAACCAATGCCCAGGCGGCTGCAGCCATTCTCCCGCTTCACTCTCTCAAGCCGGATCTGATTTTGCCGGGAGCGGCTGCCGAAAAAGATCACCTGCCCCTGGCGCCCGGCCGCGACCCGGCGCAGCAGCGGCTCATCGCCGTTGACAAAAGCGCAGCTGTCGGCGGCCAGGTAATTGAGGATCTCGCCCTTGGCGCGGGCGGCATTGGCCAGGGACTTAAGGAATTCCAGGTGCACGGGAAAAACATTGAGCAGCACGGCGACATCGGGTTTCAATATCTCCGCCAGCCGGTCGATCTCGCCGATGCCCGGGTCGCTCATGGCCAGTTCGAAAACGGCCGCCTCTTCGCGTCCGCTCATCTGCAAAAGCGAAAAAGGCAGGCCGATCCAGTTGTTCCAGTTCTGCGGCGAACGGAAACAGCCGTACTTATGGGACAGGATCTGAAAAATAAATTCCTTGGTCGTGGTCTTGCCGGCGCTGCCGGTGATGCCGATGTATTTGAGCGAGCGGTATTTTTGCCGCACATATGCGGCCAGCCTCTGGGCCGCCCGCAGAGGGTCGTCCACGCGGATCAGGGGCAGGCTCGATTTTCCGGCGGCGAAATCCTTCCTGACCACGGCCGCGGCGCCGGGAAGGGTCTCCAGTTTTTTGACGTGATCGTGCCCATCGGCCTGGGGCGTTCTCATGGCAAAAAAAAGCGAGTTCGCCTTCATGGCCCGCGTGTCGAACTGGAAATCCTTGAAGGAGCGCCCCCGGCAAATCCGGCTCATGGTGCCGGAAACCGCCGCGACGATTTCAGCCATTTCCAGTTCAGGCATGCTTTTCCCTCATTTTTCCCCGCACCACTTCAAAATCATCGAAATGAACGGTGCGATCCCTGAAGATCTGGTAGTCTTCATGCCCTTTGCCCGCGATCAGGACCACATCTCCCTTTGCCGCCATGTCCAAGGCGTTTTCGATCGCCGCCCGGCGGTCGGGTTCCGTGCTGAAGCTGGCGAAACCGCCGGCAAAGCCGGCCGTGATGTCGGCGATGATGGCTTGCGGGTCTTCCTGGCGCGGATTGTCGCTGGTCACCACCACCCAATCGGCGTAGCGGCAGGCCACCTGGGCCATGCGCGGCCTTTTTGTCTTGTCCCGGGAGCCGCCCGCGCCGAAAACCAGGATCAGCCGGCCCCGGGTGATCTCGCGGAAGGCAACGAGCAGATTTTCCAGGGCGTCATCGGTGTGGGCATAATCCACCACCACCAAAAAATCACCGCTGTGGGCGATGTTGACCCTGCCCTTGACCGGGGGAAACGCCGCCAGGGCGGCATGGATCTTTTCCACGGCCACGCCCTTGACCAGGACCGAACTCACCGCCGCCATGATATTCAGCAGGTTGAAACGCCCCAGCAGCCGGCTTTGGATCTCGATCTTGCCACGCGGCGTCTGCAGCACGGCTTTGACGCCTTCCAGGGAAAAAGCATATTTCAGCGGCCGGACATCGGCCTGCTCGGAAAAACCATAGGTGAGATAGCGGCAGTCCAATTCCCGGATGATGCGCGCGCCGCTGGCATCATCCCCATTGATGATCGCCCAATTGTCGCTGCCGAGTTTTTTAAAAAGGGAAAGCTTGGCTTCAAAATAATTTTCCATGGTCCGGTGAAAATCGAGATGATCGCCGGAGAATGAGGTGAACACCGCCTGGGAGAAACAGATATCATCCACCCGGTTAAGGCTGAGCGCGGCCGAGGATACCTCCATGACCAGATTGGCACAGCCGGCCCTGACCGCCTCGGCCATGAAAGCAAAAAGCTCCGGCGCTTCGGGAGTGGTCAGTTTTGTCGGCTGGCCGTAGCCGGCAAAATTCATGCCCAGGGTGCCGATGGCCGCGGTCTTGGCCTCGCTGTGGAGCAGGGCCTGGATCAAGCCTACCGTGGTGGTTTTGCCGTTGGTGCCGGTCACACCGATCACCGGCAGGACTTTTGAGGGATCATCAAAAAAACGATTGGCCATCGCGCTCAGAGCCCGGCGATCGTTTTTCACCTGCACCCAGGTGACCTGACAGTGATCCGGCGGAGGCGGGTGGATAGAAACGACGGCGCTGGCTCCGTTGCCGATGGCTTCGGAGACATAAGCGATCCCGTCTTTGACGAAACCCTTTATGGAGAGATAGCAATTGTTTTTTTTGACTTTTCGCGAATCGTATTCAATGCCGGTAACCGGCACATGCAGGTCGCCGCGCCAGGCCAGGGATTCCTGTTTGCCGAGCAATTCTTCCAGGTACTTCATAGGCGGATCTCATTTTGAGCCGGCAGATCGGGAAAAAGCTTCAGGTAAAGCATGATCTTTTCGGCGATGGCTTTGAAAACCGGCGCCGCCACGTCGCCGCCGAAATGCAAACCCAGAGGCTCGTCGATCACCACGAACACCGTCACTTGGGGATCGTGGGCCGGGAAAAATCCGCCGAATGAAGAGACATAGCTCCCGGCGTATTTTCCCGTCTTGACCTTATGGGCTGTCCCGGTTTTGCCGGCGATCTCCAGGCCATTGATTCCGGCCTGTTTCCCGGTCCCGCGGCTGACCGCGGCGGTCAGGATTTCCGTCAGCCGCTTCTGGTTGGCGGCGGACAGCACCCGCACTGGGCCGGCATCGGGAGTATCCCCCATGATGATTTCCGGCCGGACGAAAACCCCGCCCGAGGCCAGCACATTGAATGCCGTCGCCATTTGCAGCGGGGTCACCGCGATCTCATATCCAAAAGAAAGGAACGCCAGGGAAACGCCGCTCCATTTTTGCGGAGGATTCAGGATGCCGTTCTCTTCGGCGGGCAGCATGATGCCGGTGCGGCGGCCGAAACCGAATTTTTGGATGGTCTGGAAGTATTTCTCCCCCCCCAGCCGCCGGCCGATCTGGGCCGCGCCGATGTTGCTCGAATGGATGATGATGTCATCAAAAGAGAGCCGGGCGTAGGGATGGATGTCGGTGATTTGCCGGTCGTGGATCGTGTAAACGCCGTTGTGGCAATCCAACATCTCCTGCCGGCCGCAAACCCGGTTTTCCAATGCCGAAGCCGCCAGGACGATCTTGAAGGTCGAGCCGGGATCATAAAGAAAAGAGATCGCCCTGTTTTTAAGTACCGGCAACGGCGTGTTCCAAATGTTTTCCGGACAATAATCCGGATTGCTGGCCAGGGCCAGGACCTGGCCGTTGCGGCTGCTCATCACGATGACCGCCCCGCCGGCCGCCTGAAATTTTTTGACCGCGGCGGCCAATTCCCTTTCCACGAAGAACTGCAGGGCCGCGTCAATGCTCAAATGGATGTCTTTGCCTGCGACCGGCTGCTCAAGATATTTGAATTGGAAAATTTTTTTTCGAGCGTCAATCAAGACCTTGAGTTTGCCGCCGCGGCCCTGGATTTCAGAGTCCAGGCTGGTCTCAATTCCTCCCAGGGCCTGCTCATCGACGCCCACGCCGCCGAGAATATGCGAGGCGATCTTCTTTTGCGGATAGACCCGCCGGTATTCATCGATGAAATCAATGGTCCCGGCCGACTCCTTGTCCAGGGCCAGGGGCCTGATCTTCAAGTATTCGCCATCGGTCAGCTTGCGTTTGATCCAGATGAATTTTTCTCCGCGGCGGATGCGCTTGATGATGTTAATTTTCTGGGAATTGCCCAGGGCAAGCAAGCCGCAGAATTTTTTAAAGACAGCCAGCGAAAGCGCATTGTCCTTGTTACTGATGAAAGCCGACTTGGAGAGCAGCGAAATGGCCAGGATCTCGCCTTGGCGGTCGGTGATGGTGCCGCGCTTGGGATGAAGCTCCTCGACCCGGTTGGTCTGGGCCCTGACTTTGGCCATGAAAGTCGTGTAATCCAGCACCTGCATGTTGAAGAGTTTGAAGGAGATCAGAAAAATCCAGATGAAAAAAAAGAGGGAAAGGACGAAAAAGCGCTTTTTGCCCTGGCGGTTGCTATTCATTGTCATCTTCAACGACCTTGATGATCTGGCCGGGTTCAGGATATTGGTAGCCCAGTTTTTCCATGGCGATCTTTTCCATGCGTTCCAGGTTGAGCAGCTCGGCTCTCCGGGCCTGCAGGAAATCAATCTCCAGACGCAGCTTTTTTTCCGCCAGCAGCAGTTCGTGCTGCCGGTAGCCCAGATCCACATTTTTAAGATTCAAGCTGGAATAAATGAACAGGACAAAAAAAATGAAAAACGCGAGGATGGCCAGGCGAAAATCTGCCAACGATCTGTTTTGGCTATTCATGCCACTTCCAGGGCCCGCAGCTTTGCCGAACGCGAGGCCAGGTTTTCGCTCACTTCGGCCTGGCTGGGGAAGGCGGGAAAAGGCTTGAGCAGCTCGACTTTATGCGCAAGCTGCAGTTGCTGAAAAATACGCTTGACCAGGCGGTCTTCCAGCGAATGGTAGGTGATGAACACCACGCGGCTCCCGCTGCGCAGATGCTGCGGAATCTTCTCCAGCCAAAACCCGATGCCATCGAGTTCCTGGTTGACGAAGATGCGCAGGGCCTGAAAAACCTTGGCCGCCGGGTGCCCCAGCCCCGGACGCGGCCGCCAGCGGGCGAGCTCTTCGACCAGCCGCCGCAGCTGCACCGTCGATCGCCAAGGTGCAAAAAGCCTTTTCTCTATGATCGCTTTGGCCAAGCGCCGGGCATTGGCCACTTCGCCATAGCGGGAAAAAATATCGGCCAGTTTTTCTTCGGAAAATGAGTTGAGCACTTCGGCAGCGGTCAGGCTGGCATGGAGGTCCTTGCGCATGTCCAGGGGCCCGTCCAAGGTATGAGAAAATCCGCGCTGTTTATCTTTCAATTGCACGGTGGAGATGCCCGGATCCGCCAGGATGCCGGAGACGGCCGGGCGCCGGCAATCGAAATCTTCAAAAAGGCTGATGAAAGTACCCTGATGAAAACGCACCCGCTGGCCGAAAATCTTTAAATTTTCCCTGGCCAAAGCAAGGCTTTCACCATCCTGATCGATGGCGATCACCCGGCTTTCAGGGAAAGTTCTGAGAATATGATGACTGTGGCCGCCGCCGCCTACCGTGCAATCCACAAAAAGTTTTTTTTCGGTGCCTTGGAATATTTCCAGGACCTCTCTATTCATGACGGGGTAATGAAGAAAATTCATTGAGCAACCTCGACACCTTGTGCATCTTTTCATCGCTGAACTGCCCCCCCATGTACCGCGCCTCAAAGACCTCCTTGTTCCAGATCACCATGTAGTCGATCTTGCCCAGGATCAGCAGGCTGTTTTCCAGTTTGCTGGCGGCCCGAAGATCGGGCGGGATCAGGATGCGGCCCTTGGAATCAATCTCGGTTTCCGTGCCCCAATAACTGCTACGGCTGACGAATTCCTCCATATCGGGATCTCGCATGGGGATGGCAGCGATTTTCCTTTCAATTTCCTGCCAGACCGTCATGGGATAAAATAGAATGTGGTCGCCGTTGACCGAGGTCAGGTAAACCTCCCTGCCAAAATCTTTTTCCAGGGCAGAGAGGTATTTGGCGGGTATCTTGACCCGGCCGCGATCATCGATTTTCGCGATGTAACTGCCTCTGAATAGTTCCTTCATCCCATTTTGTCCCATTTTCTCCCACATAATAATATATATAAATACAAATTGTCAAGAAATTTTTTCAAATTTTTTTTTGAAAAACCATCTTGACACGCTATATTTAGCGCTTTATAATCAAGCATCAACTAGATTTATAGGTCAAGGAGAGTTCAATGGAAAATTTTACGGAAAACGCGTTGAAAATTTTAAAAGCCCGATATTTCAAAAAAGACGAAAAAGGGGCCTTGCAGGAAGCCAAGCCCTCGGAGTTGTTCCACCGCGTTTCCCGCTTTATCGCCCAGGCAGAAAAAAGTGAAACCGACCGGAAATTCTGGGAGGAAAAATTCTTCCTGGCCATGATGCAGAAGGATTTCATGCCCAACTCTCCGACCCTGACCGGTGCGGATCGCCAGATGTGCCTGTCCGCCTGCTTCGTCCTGCCCATCGAGGACTCGCTGGACGGCATTTTCGAGACGGTAAAGAATGCCGCCCTGGTCCACAAGGAAGGCGGCGGCACGGGTTTCGATTTTTCCCGCATCCGGCCGGCGGGGAGCTTTGTTCGCAAGACCCAGGGCATCGCCTCGGGGCCGGTTTCTTTTTTACGGGTCATTGACGCCGGTACCGAAGCGGTCAAGCAGGGCGGCACGCGCCGCGGCGCCAACATGGGGGTTTTGCGCGTCGACCATCCGGACATCAAGAATTTCATCACCATGAAACGGGATGGCGTTACGGCCCAGAATTTCAACATCTCGGTAGCCATCACCGACGCCTTTATCCAGGCCATTAAAAACGGCACGACCTACGACCTGCTCAATCCCATGGACGGCTCCGTGGCCGGCCAGGCCAGCGCCCAGGACATGTTTAACCTGATCGTCGACTCGGCCTGGAGCAACGGCGATCCCGGACTGATCTTTATCGACAAGGTCAACCAGTTGAACCCCACCGCCATGCAGGGGCCGATCCGCGCCACCAATCCCTGCGGCGAGCAGCCGCTCCACGATTACGAGGCCTGCAACCTCGGCTCGATCAATCTGCTGAACCTATATGACGAAAAGTCTCCAGCCGGGCTGAACTGGGAAAAATTCCGCGAGACCATCCAGCTGGGCATCCGCTTTCTGGACGATGTCATCGACGTCAACCTCTACCCGCTGGAAAAGATCGACAAGATGGCCAAGGCCAATCGCCGCATTGGCCTGGGGATCATGGGCTTCGCCGACCTGCTGATCCGCATGAACATCGCCTACAACAGCGAAGAAGCCCGCGTTCTGGGCACGAAGATAATCTCCTTCATGAAAGAGGAGGCGGTCAAGGCCTCGCGCCTGCTGGCCGAAGCGCGCGGCAGCTTCCCCAATATCGGCAAATCGGTCTACAAGGGGCAAAAGATGCGCAACGCCTCGGTGCTGACCATCGCTCCCACCGGGACCATTTCCCGCATCGCCGGCTGTTCTTCCAGTATCGAGCCGATATTCGCTTTCCAGGTGGTGTCGAAGATCCTGGACAGCGAAATGAACGACATCCATCCCCTTTTCCGGCAATGGCAGGAAAAAAACCCCGGCGCAGTCCCCCCCGCCTACTTCGTCACCGCCCAGGAGATCTCCCCTCTCGACCACCTGAAAATGCAGGCGGTTTTCCAGGAATACGTGGACAGCGCGGTTTCCAAGACCATCAATTTTCCCAATGCGGCAACGCGCGAGGATATCGCGGCCGCCTACCTGCAGGCGTTTGATATGAACATCAAAGGCATCACCGTCTACCGCGACGGCTGCCGGGCCGTGCAGGTTTTGAACAAGGCCGGGGAGGAAAAACCCAAGCCCATGGGCCGGCCCGACGCCATCCCCTCCACCACCCACAAGATCTCCACCGGCCTGGGCAACCTCTACATCACGGTAACCTATTTCAACAAGAAACCTTTCGAGGTCTTCGCCTCCATCGGCAAGAGCGGTTATTCGACCATGGCCGATGCCGAGGCCATCGGCCGGCTGATATCATTGGCCCTGCGCAGCGGCATTTCCACCGAAGAAGTGGTCAACCAGCTCAAAGGCATTGGCGGCGCCGAACCGATCTTTACCAACGGCCTGCTGATCCAATCCATCCCCGACGCCATCGCCAAGGTCCTGGAAACCCACATCGGCACGGTCCGCACCCATCACCAGGACCATAACGCCCTCAGTTGCCCCATTTGCGGCAGCGGCATCAGCGATGAAAAGTGCCCCACCTGCGCCAACTGCGGCTGGTCAAAATGCAACGGGGTATGAAAGCCGGTTAGCTTGGATTAAAATCGGCAACCAGGGTTTTCTAGAATTCACCGCCATAACGGCCGGCAGGCGAATGGAGCAGGGAATAATTTTCCAGTTCCGCCGACATTTTTTCCCTGGCTGGGAAAGAAGAAACGGCCTGGCAGAGATAATGGAAGCGTTCCTGTAAAAAAGCGAAGCCGCTGATGCATTCTGGAAGGCCTTCGGGCTGGAAACGGTTCCGCCGTAATTCCAGATAATGGCTTTTGAGTTTCTCGGCCGCCTGTCCAAGCCATTCTGCCTGGCGCTGAATTTGCTCCGGTCCGCCTTTTTCCTCAAGAAGGGAACAAAGACGGCTGGAAAACTTCACCTTGGCGGCGATGAATTCAAACAACTGCCGGGCGAATCCCAGAAAGTCGGTCAGCTCATTGCGGGCGATTTTCCTTTTTTTCAGGTATAGAGCGACTTTGCGGTAGTGGGACTCGATTTCCCTGGGGTCGCCCACCCGGGAAAAGGCGGCAAACACGGGATCTTCGAACAGATATTGACCGTGGGGTTGAGGCAACGGGTGATCCACCTGCGCCAGAAAAGAATAGACACGGAACAAGTCGGGTTCAGCCCGGCCCAAAGCCCACTGGCTGAATGCCCCGGGCACGGGCGGCCGACCGCTCCAAAACAGGCAGCCGGCTTCGAACTGGAGCAAGGCGCTCGCTTCAGGCAGGCAGCCGTTTCCCCCGCCGCCACCACCGATCAGCATGACTCCGGCCAATTTTTCCGCTTTGGCTATCCCGAAAGCGGCGCCGATGCTGGCCATGCTGCGGCGCATGGCCGGGATAAAGCGGTCCCGGTTCAAGATGGCCGGACAAAGCACCTGC
>JADFDP010000072.1 GCA_018262835.1 Candidatus Aminicenantota bacterium | reverse complement strand
TGAGAACGCCGACCATCCCGCCCTCCCAAACCCCGAATTGGCCGATGGCCGGTATCGGGAGCGTGGCGACCAGTTCGGTGGCCGAGACCCCGATGACCAGGTCCCAGGGATTCGGGCGCGCGGCGCCGTAGCCCGCTCCCGCCAGGAGGGACTCCGTCAGCGCGAACAGGGCAGCGTACTTGGCTAGGCGGATGCCCAGCGACGCGACAAGGAGGCGGACCAGCTTGCCGCCGCGGCGGACGCTTTCCATGGAGGCGGCAATCCGGTCCAGGGACGCCGCGGCCCGCGCCCAGCCGCCCTCCTCTCTGCCGCGGGCCATGGCGCGCGGCAATCGCCCAAAGGCCCTGACCAGGGGGCCGAGCCACCAGGCCGCTGCGGCCGAGGCCACGAAGAAAATCACGGCGAATGCTACGATCCATCCCAGGGAGAGCTGGGAACTCCCCGCCGGCGCCGCAATGCCGAAGCGCACCGCGGCCGCGAGGAGCAGCAAGGGCCCGAGGGTGAGCAGATCGAGGACGAACGACACGATGAACGTGGCAGCGGCCGATTCGGCCGCCACGGACAGGCGCCGGTTCATGAGCCAGACATACGAGCCGAGCGATGCCAGCCGGGCGGGGACCAGGTCGCCGAGGGCATTCTGGACCAAGGTCGCGCAGAAGACCGGGCCGGCAGCCGGCTTGGGTTCGCTGAGGAGGATGCGGAAGCGGATGGCCCTGAGCCAGAGCCCCCCGAGTCCGAGCAGCGCATAGAGGGCCAGCCTCCATGGCGAAGCGGAGAGAACGCTCGCCGCGAGGCGCTGCCAGGACAATCCGCGCATAAGCAGCCAGACCAGGAGAATCGAGACCGCCACGGGCACGGCGAAGGCGGCGATCGAGCGGCGTCTTTTTCGCCCGGCAGGCCCGTGTTCGGGAACGGCGCTCACTTTGTTCCGCTCTTGCGCTCTGCGGCTGACGATAGCTGGGGGGCGAGAATGCGATGCCAGGCCTCGGCGAGCGCCCGGTAACCCTTTTCACTGGGATGTATCTCCGGAAGCAGCTCCGGCCGGCCGGCGAACAGGGCGTGGATGTCGGCCAGGATCAGTCCCCGCTGGCGGGCGATGCCGCGGATGGCGGGATTGATCTCCGCCTCGACGCGGACCCGCGAAACGGCGTTGAAATGCCAGCGGATCTCGTTCGGGATCGGCGGGATCGTGGCCAGGATGATCCGGGGGGAAGAACCGTCATGATTGCGATGCCGCGCTATCCGGTCGAGTATCGCTTCAAGATTTTTCCGGAATTGCTCGGTTGTCGTCGCATGGCTGTCGATGCGCAGGTCGTTGGTGCCCAGCTGCAGCAGGACCCAGTCCGGGTCGGTCCGCTCGATGATCCGTGATTTCTCAAGAAAGCGGATATACTCGGCCGTGCTGTCTCCCTTGACGCCGGCATTGATCACCTGGACCGGCAAACCGTCCCGGTCGAGCAGGGCCTTGAGAAGCTTGGGATAGCTCGCCGCGGTAATGCTGTCGCCGGCGCAAAGGATCACGGGAAGACCGGTCAGGGCGGGTACAACCGGCTCCCGGCGGCAGCCTGAGGCAAGGAAGTGAAGCAGGAGCAGGAGCAGGGGACGAAGCACCGGCTTCACCGACGGTCCTGCCCGGGGGCCAAGCCAAGGCGGCGGCCAAACGCGCCGGCCGGGATCACCGCCGGAGCCGCACCGGCGGCCGCAGCCAGGCCATAGGTCCTCTTGGTCACAAATTTTCCCATGACGGGATTATAGGAAACATTCGCCGAAATTGCAACCGACCGCGGATTCTGTTTTAGCAGTTCGGCTCTGGCCATCGGCTTTTTTATTTCAGAGCGAAATCACCCATTCAAAAAAAATATAACTGAAAGCAAGCGCCGAACCGGGCGCTGCGCTTTGGCTCATCCATGCTCCCGGCTCAATTATAATCTTCCATGACCCGGCGGTCCTCAGCCAACAGCGCGGGGGCTATCTCCTCCATTTTGGTTTGCTTCCAGAACGGCAGTTTTTCATGGTTTTGGAGATATTTAAGCGGGATGGGATGGCTGCCGATCACGATCGGCAATCCAAAAGCGGTTTCGATGAATTCCTTGAATTTTCGGATATTCTGGCATGGGGGATAGCCGACCACGAAACAGGTGGCCAGATGAATTTCCTGGGCGCCGTTTTTTTTCATTTCCGCGGGCACATATTCGATGTTGCCGCCCGGGCAGCCGCCGCAGCTGGCAAAGCCGACGACCTCGACGGGTTCGTCCTTGGCGTAAGCGGCAAAGGCCCCGGCCCGCTCGCGCAGGGCCCGGAAACACTTGCCGCCGCCGCAACTCTGATAGCGCCCGCAAATGATGATGCCGATCTTCTTCATGATCCCTCCAATGCCGGCAAGCAGGACATGGCCTTGGTCCGGAATAGCCGATAGTCAAAAAATATATGCCTGATCCGCCGCCTTGTCAATAGAAAGGTTGGATGCGATAAGCGGCGGAAGAAAAAAGTTGCGGACCGGACCACGCGTCGCTCCCGGCGGCGTGTTCAGCGCCCTTCGCGGATTTCAGCCAACTGAATGATCAATTGGCTTTTATGCTTCACCCAGGACTGCAATCGTTGCGCGAGATAGTCCTTGATCGAATTCAGGTTCAGGTGGGACCAGTCTTCACCCTGGAAATTCTTGTCCTTGAGTCCGGCGCCGTTCTCGTCAAACTTGTCGACGTCGTCAATATAGATCAGGCAGCGACTTTTGAGGCAATCATGGATGACCTTGATTTCGTCGAAAAGGGGCACCTGGTTCTCCGCGATCGGCCGGTCACCCGCGTAGCCCGTGTCGATCCGGTATCCGCGCCAGCGGCTCTGCTTCCAGTTTGTCGCGTGGTCGCCGCTGAAATGGGCATCCAGATAGAAAAGGCACGGGCATTGGATTTCCTTGAGGAGTTCCCGCAGCACCAGCTTGGAATCGCCAAAGAGTACCCGGATCCTGTCGTTTCCTCTGAACTTGGCCGCCGCTTTCTCGTACAGTTCGCGATGGATCTCGATGGTGTAGACCCGCGAAAAATACTTGCTCAACCTTAACGTGGAAACGCCGAGCAGCGTCCCTGTTTCAATCGCGACGTCATATTCAGCGGCTTCCGCGTATTTTTTAAGGACGCGGATGCGAAATTTGCCCATGGAATGATTATACCGGCTGCCGGGAAAAAATCCAACGCCGCCGGATGAGCGCCTGTCAGCCCGCGGCGCCCGGCGCGACCGGGCCGTGATCCGGCACTCCTTTCTCCAGGTGGAGCAGCCACAGGCCGAAGCCAAGGAGAAAAACGCGGCGGATGCGGCGGATGACCGCCAGGCTGAGCCCCGCCGAGCCGCTGAAATACATGGTTTTCAGCACCAGCACGTACATCCCCTCCTGCACGCCCCAGTGGCCCGGCACGATGAACAAGACGGTGTTGGCCATGGTCACCGCGGCGCTGATGAACCAGCTCCCGAGAAAACCCACGGGCTGGTGCAGCACCCGCAGCACGATCAGCACCTCCAGCACCCCCACCAGCCGCGCCAGGAAGTGCAGCCCGACCGCCAGCGGGACCATGGCCCCGCCCTGCAGGTACAACCGGCGCAGGTTCTCGTCGAGGATGCGCAGCAAATCCTCTTTCTTAAGCAGCAGCCGGCGCAGCGCCGGGATCCAGCCGAATACGCTCATGGCCGAACGGTAGAAGCCGCGGAACTGGAAGAAAATCAGCAAGGCGATGGCCGCCAGCAGCACCGGCAGGCAGATTAAGGCCGCCGTCATCAGCTGCCGCGGCATGGGAAAGAACAGGATGGTGATCAGGATGCCGCAGGCCATGAAAAAGGTGCCGGCGATGGACTCGACCGTCTTGTCCACCAGGATGCCGGCGACACCCTCCTTGAGCGGGATGCGGGGTTTGATCAGGTAGGCGCGCATGGCATCGCCGCCCAGGTTGGCCGTGGGCAGCACGGTGTTCATGGTGTCGCTGATGATCTTGATGCGCACGAAAAAAAGGAACGGGGCGCGCTGGGACACGCTGTTCTGGACAATGTACCAGGAGGCGGCCTGCAGCGCCACCCAACCCATCTGCACCAGCAAGATCACGGCAAACCAGCCGCCGAAGTGGGCGATGTTGTCCAGGATGGTCCGCCAGCCCATGCGGAAGATAAGGAAAAGGAAAACACCCACCCCGGCTCCGGTGAGCAACCCGCGCAGCAGCCTGCCCCGGGTGCCGTCGGCTCGCAGGGCGCCGATCGCCTCCCCGTTGCGGATTTTGCTCATGCGTCTCTCCTTGCCGGGGCCTGCCCAAGGGGCGGAACGCCGGACACGCCGCGGCCGCCGCTCCGCCACCGGCAGTGGCATTTTCCGAGATCGCGACACCCGGGCAGCTTCATTTTAGCAGAAATACCCGCAGCCAGGCAAAATCTCCCCATGGAGCTATCATCACCGAAGCCGCCTGGCCCGCAGGCTGGCCTTTGCATCGGCCAGGGAATGTTGATAAAATCATCCCATATGAACTTAAACAAGCGTCAGCCCTCCAGGAAGACCCCTCCGGCCAGGTCCGCGCGGGGGAATCCTTCGACCCGACGAGCCGCACTTCACTCCTGATGCGCATCGTCCAGATCGCCCCGCATCCGGCCAGGCAGAACGGGATCGGCATCTACGCCGCCCGACTGAACCAGGAGCTGCAATTGCAGGACCCGCGGTGTTCCGTCGTGGCCCCGGCTGGTCTCCCCTATCGGAAATCCGGGCAGGGAGCGAACGATTGGCGCGGGCGGGAATTCCCCCCCCATTGGTCGGACTCCTGCCTGGAGGCCATCGACACGGCCCCGCCGCAACTGGTCCATATCCAGCATGGTCTGTACATCGGCCATGGCAACGACCTTGCCCGGTTCCTGGCCGGCCTCCGCGCCCGCCGCATCCCCTGCGTGATGACCCTGCACGGCGTCTGGCCTTCGACCTCCCTGCGCCGCTGGCCCGCCCGTTTCTATCGCCTGCTGGCCGCCAACATCGAAAGGGTGATCATCCACCAGCAAGCGGGATCCCTACCGCTCCTGCTGGAGCACGGCATCCCGGCCGGGCGCATCGTGGTCATCCCCCATGGCACTTGGACCGGCCCCGAGGCCGCCCCGGCCGCCATCCCGGACACCATCGACCCATCCGGCCGGCGGATCGTGCTGTTCGCCGGCAACATCTTCCTCCGCAAGGGATTGCACATCGTGATCCGCGCCTTCCCGGCCGTGGTCCGCAGGATCCCGGAAGCACGCCTGCTGGTGATGGGCAGCGAACGCACAAACAACATCCTCGACCGGTTGTACCGCCTCTGGCTGCATGCCAGGATGCGCCCGGGGCTGAAACAGGGCTGGCTGCTCCGCCGCGCCGAATATGTTCCCGACGCCGAGCTATTGACACGAATTGCCCAAGCCGCGGTGGTGGTTTTCCCCTACCTGCGGCGCTACGGCTCAGCCAGCGGAATTTTTCACCGGGTGCTGGCCGCCGGCCGGCCGGCCATCTGCTCGAATATCTCAACCTTCGCCGAGGCAAACAACGCCTGGGGTGAGCACTTGCCGGAGCTGTTTCCCCCGCCGGCTGACGTCAGAGCCTGGAGCCGGGCCCTGATCCGCATCCTGTCCGAGGAATCCCTCCGAAACCGGGCATTGGAAGCCTCCACCGCCCTGGGAGTTGAAACTTCGTGGCCCCTGGTTGCCCGGCGGCACCTGCAGCTGTACCGGACCTTGCTCCCTCCCGTCCCCGTTCCAAGCGAAAGTTGACGAAATACTGGCGGAGGTTTATCTGGGAAATGCAATGGATCAATAACTTATAATAATATCAATTTTCCCGAAAGTGGAATTCGCGATACGCGGAGCAGCGGCGGCACATTTTCCGGGCAAGGGCACCAGGTTCAGAACGTGACGCCAACCTGGTAGTAGAAACGGGTCTCGCGGTGGCTCACGTTAACCTCGTGGAAACGGCCGCGGCGGTCGATCCCCTGCAAATTGATCTGGAGGAAGAAAGGCGAGCGCGGCAAGGCGAACGACAAACCGGCATGGTAGGATAAACGGGAATCGCGCAACGGCGCGTCGTCTAGTATGCTGCTCTGGAAGCGGTCGTGCCCCTCGATGGAGCGGAAGCGCTGGTAGGTGATGCCGGCCTCGACGCCCCATGGGCCGCGGCGCACGTCGCAGCGGCCGGCGAGGGTGTATCCCAGGGAATAGTAATAACCCCAGTTGTGCAGGGTCGTCTTCACTCCCCAGGGGTCGTGCAGGCTCGTATAGTCGTTGTAGGCCAGGGAGTTGACCATGCCGAAGTCGAGGAAGGCCCCGAGGTCGACCCTAGCGCTCAGGCGGTTGGCGTAGCCGGCCCAGTGGCCGGCCGGGCCGATCAAGTGGATCAGGGAGTGCTTGTCGCTGAAGCGCGTCGGCCGCTCGCGCTCCTGCCAGGGATCGGTCTTGCCCAGGTCGTCGCCGTCGTAAAGGACGATCGCCTTCTTCTGGAACAGCTCCCAGCCCATGGCCGGCCCCAGCCAGCACTCGCTGCCGCGCAGCCCGCCGCTGCCGTCCTGGCGCAGATTCCGCCGCCACCAGCCGCCAAGCACGGTGCGGGTGGAACCGCTCATCTCCTCGAGCCCATGGCGGTTGAAGCTGAAGGTCCAGCGATAGCCGTTGTCGATCGGTTGCCGCGCAAATCCAGAGGCACGGCCGGGAGCGCCGTAGCCGGGCAGGGTGACCAGGCGCAGGTCGAGGTCCAGGGAGGTGTGGCTGGAGTCGCCGGTAGCCGGGGAAACGGGTCCGTTCTTGTAGCCCAGGAGGAAGCGAAAATCATTCCAGTCGCTTGTGGTAACGCGCGCTGCCCGGCTCCTGCCGTCCCAGACATCGTTGATTTCCATGTTCGGGTTGATGAGGAGGGTGGCGAGGCGGTTGAGCAGGCCGGGACGGCTGCGGAAATGGCTGCCGATCTGGTAGAGGGGCTCGCCGATGGCCAGGCCGCCCAGGGCGGTGAAGACATGGTCGTTGATCGAGGAAATCTCGCGCCACTCGGCGATGTACTCCCAGTAGAGGGAACTGCCCGCCGAAAAGAGGAAGGAAGAGAAGACGTTGAAACGGTTCGTGCGCCCCCAATTGTAATAGAGCCCCCCCGCCCAGGCGTGGGTCCAATTGAGCGAAAAGAGGTTGGAGTCGAGGCGCAGCCCCTCCGAGGTGAAGATCTTGCGCCTCTGGTCCTTCCAGTTCAACTCGAACTGCCAGTCTTCGATGAACTTGGTGTACTTGTGCCAGTAATTACGCGTGGAAACGGCCAGGGTGACCCCGAGCTGAAACAGGGCGCGGCCGACCCGCGGTTTGGCCGCGGTTTTCTCGGCGGCCTTGGGGGTGTCGTCGTCGGCATTGGTTGTCTGGGCGCCGAGGGAAATGAAAATAGTGAGCAAGATGAGTAGCAGCGCTTTTTTTTTCACCGGGATTCCTTGCAGGCTGGTGCGTTTATAAAGATGGAAAATACCATAATGGCGGCAGCCTGTCAACTAGGCCCCGGCCAGCGGGCGGTTGTTTCCCAGCTCCCACTGTGCTATATTTCAAGTATGAAGGTCAGAGCCATCCAGTTCAGCCCGACCCTGGGCAATAGCGAAAAAAATTTGCAGTCGCACATCAGCCATGTTTCCCGGGCCGTCCGCGACGGCTGCGAGCTCATCGTTTTTCCCGAATTGAGCCTCAGCGGCTACCACTTGAAGGACCTGGCCTGCGATATTGCCCTGAAACAAGGCGGGCGCGAATGGCGGGAACTCGAAAAATTAAGCAAAAAGATCGACATCATCGTCGGCGCCCCGCTCGAAGAGGATGCCGGCATCATCTACAATGCAGCCCTTTACTTTGCCAAAGGCAAATGGCGGCATACGCACCGCAAGGTGCAGCTGCCCAACTACGGCATGTTCGAAGAAAGGATGATCTTCAAGCCGGGAGACGATTTCCGGACATTCAAGATCGGAACCATGACCGCCGGCATTCTCATCTGCCGGGAAATATTGTTCCCCATGCTGGCCTACCTTTATTTCATCCAGAAAACCGATCTGCTGATCGGCATTTCCAACAGCCCGCAGCGCGGCATCGGCAAGGACGGCGTCTCGTCTTTCCAGCTCTGGGAGACCATGGGCTATGTTTTTTCGCAGTTCTATCACCAGAATTACGTTTTCGTCAACCGCGTCGGCTTCGAAGACGGCATCGGTTTCGGCGGCGGCTCTTTTTTCGCCCGCGCCGGCCAGGGCATCTGCCGGAAAGCCAAGTATGTCGAGGAGGACATGCTCGACGCCGTGATCCTGCCGGCCGACGTGCGCCGCGCCCGCCTGGCCTCCAATTACCTGCGCGACGAGCAGCCGCAGCTGGTGCTGAAGGAACTGCAGAGGATCCTCCATGCTTAAGATCAAATGCGAACTGGTTGAAAAGATCCTGGTCAGCGCCATCCGGGACAGCATTCATAAAAACGGCTTCAAAAACGCCATTGTCGGGGTCTCCGGAGGCCTGGATTCGGCCGTGGTCCTGGCCCTGTGCCAGAAGGCCCTGGGCGCCCGCCACACCTTTGCCCTGCTTCTCCCCTACCGTGCCTCCGCGCCCGAAAGCCTGGAGCACGGCAAAGCGGTCTGCGCCAAATACAAAGTCCCCTTCGAGGTCATCGATATCTCCGCAGCCGTGGACGCCTACTTCGACCGCTTCCCGGCCGATACCCCATTGCAAATCGGCAACAAGTGCGCCCGGGAACGGATGTCGGTGCTCTATGATTTTTCAGTGCGCAAAAAGGCGCTGGTGGCCGGCACATCGAACAAGAGCGAGCTTCTGGTCGGCTATTCCACCCAGTTCGGCGATTCGGCCGCCGCCTTCCTGCCCATCGGCGATCTGTACAAGACCCAGGTATTCGAGCTGGCCAGCCACCTGGGCATCCCGGAGGCGATCATCGCCAAAAAACCGTCGGCCGACCTGTGGCCCGGGCAGACCGATGAAGGCGAGATCGGCATCGCCTACAAGGACCTCGACATCATCCTGCACCTGATGATCGACCGGCGCTGGGACGAAGGGGAGATCATCGAGCACGGCTACGCCCTGCCGCTTATCCGCCGCATCAAAAAAATGATCGTCAATTCGCAGTTCAAGCGCACCATGCCGCCGGTCATCAAGCTCCATCCCCGTACCGTGGGCATCGATTTCAGGTATTTACGGGATTGGAACAAGTAGTAATGAGTGATAAGTAATGAGTAATGAGTGATGAGAAACGGCAAAAACACGAAGCTCCTTTCCGATCGCTTTTCTTGCTCATCTCTCATCACTGAGCCCCGTGAGTTCGTTCACTCATCACTTTAATGGCTTTGTATATCGTTCCCACCCCGATCGGCAACCTGGGCGACATCACCCGCCGGGCGGTCGAAGTGCTCACCAAGGTCGATTTCGTCATCGCCGAGGACAGCCGCTACTCGCAAAAACTTTTAAATCACCTGCAGATCAAAAAAAAGATCATCAGCCATTACCGCCCCAAGGAGGAAATCCAGGCGGAAAAGATCGTCGCCCTGCTGGCCAGCCAGGACGGCGCCCTGATCACCGATTCGGGCACGCCGGCCATCTCCGACCCCGGGTTCATCCTGATCCGCCAGGCCATCGCCCGAGGCATCGCGGTCATCCCCCTTCCCGGGCCGACCGCTTTCATCCCTGCCCTGGTCGCTTCGGGCCTCGATCCGCGTCGCTTCCTGTTTTTGGGTTTTCCGCCAAGGAAGCAGAACGAACTGCAGCAGTACTTGCGGGAGCTAACCCCCCTGCCCTACACGCTTGTCTTTTACGAATCGCCGCGGCGGCTGGGAAATTTCCTCAAGACCGCCGCTGCGGTCTTGGGTGACAGGAGTTTCGCCCTGGCCAAGGAAGTGAGCAAGAAGCATGAGAAGATCATCCGCTCCAGCCTGGCGCAATGGCCGGCACTGCTGGAACAGGAAACCGTGCTGGGAGAAATGGTCGTGGTCATCGCCGGCAACTCCGCGGCGCCCCAGGCGGAAGCGGCGCCCCGCTTGGATGGCGTCGAGGATCTTTACGCTTTTTTCAGCCAACGCTTCGGACTCGGCAAGAACGCGCTGAAAAAGATCCTGATGAAAAAAAAGACGAAATATCCGGCTGCGCGGCGCGGACATGCCACATAAAGACGGCAGCCGGGGACGGGAACGCTCACGCCTGGGAATTTTTGCGGCGACCTTTTCCATGATCGCGCTCCTGGCGGGGATGGGGCACGGCCAAGAGAAAAAGGCCACCCCCCGCGGCGGCTTCGTGGTCACCCCCGTGGCCTACTACACCCCCGAAACCCGTCTCGCCTTCGGCGTGGTCGGCATCCATTATTTCCGCCTGGGCCATTCCCTTCCGCCATCCCGGCTTTCTCACTACCGTTTCAATTTCATCCGCACCCAAAACAAGCAATCGATCGCCCAGGTGGATTATGAGCTGTACCTGGCTGGCGGCGATTTCCTGGTCGACGGCATGGCCAAGTTCTGGCTGTTCCCGGACCGTTTCTACGGCATCGGCAACCGCAATGCCGAAGCCGACCGTGAAAATTACAGTTCCCGCAACTGGCGGCTGCAGATGAACATGCAGCGCCGCTGGGGGGAGAACTTTTTTGCCGGGCTGCGCATGGAATTTTTTTCTTTGCGCGTGGTGGAGATCGAAGACGGCGGCCTCCTGGCATCGTGTGATATCCCGGGCAGCCAGGGAGGGAGGCTTTCCGCGCTGGGCCTGTTCGGCAAGTGGGACAGCCGCGACAATACTTTTTCCACGGCCAGCGGAACTTACTGCGCCCTGTTTTTTAATTTTTTCACTCCGGCGCTGGCAAGCGATTTCACCTTCACCCAGATCATACTGGATGCCAGAAAGTATTTCCCCCTGGGAACCGCCCAGGTGCTGGCCGTGCAGGGAATTTTCAAATCGGTGCAGGGAGACAGCCCATTTCAGACCCTGCCCATGTTCGGCGGTCTGAACCTCATGCGTGGCTTCTATGAAGGGCGCTACCGCGACCGCAACATGCTGGCCCTGCAGGCCGAGTACCGCCGCCCGCTCTGGGGGCGCTTCGGGTTATGCGGCTTCGCCGGCGCGGCGCAGGTGCAGGACAAGGCCTCGCGCCTGGCGCTCAATGAATTTCACGTCGCCGGGGGCATCGGCCTGCGCTACAAGTTCAACCGCCGCGAAAACCTGAACATCCGATTGGACGCCGGGTTCGCCGGCCATTCCCCCGCCTTTTACCTGACGTTCGCCGAAGCCTTCTAAGCCCGATCCCGGACGAAAAGAGATTCGCGAAAAAGCACCCTGTGGATGCGAAATTTCCTTTCGCGGCATGTTTTTCCGCAAATCACCTTGGCGCGGAGCAGGAATTTAAAAATCGTACTGCAGGCCGATGATGGGCAGCAGCGGGGGCTGATAGAGGGTGTCCATCCCTTTCTTCTGGGAAGACCAGTAGTAGCGGGCAACGTTGCCCCGGTTGTACGCATTGACCAGCGTGAAATACCCGGTGAGGCTCGATTTTTTGAAAATGAACCGGCGGTCGACCCGCAGGTACAAGGAGTGGTAGGGGGGATAGCGGGCGGCCATGATCCGGGTGGGGTCGCTGATGCCGAAATTGATCTCGGCGGAGCGGACGGTGTCGCAGGGCGTGTAGGGCAGACCGCCGGCATAATTCCAGCGCGTGGAAAACTTCCAGCCGTTGTCGAGGTCATAGCCGACCGCCAGGGTCACGATCAGGCGGTTGTCGTTGAAGCGATTTCGCCACGCTCCGGTCAAATCCCGGTAGCGGGAGCGAAAAACCGAGGCCGCGGCGAGAACGTAGAACCGGTCGCCGAAGGTCCTGTGCAGGAAAAACTCGATGCCGCGGGTGTTGGCCAGACCGGAATCCACGATCTGGTCAAAATGCATGAAACCCATCAGACCTGCGCCGTTGTCGATCAAAAAGACGGACGGGTCGTCGGGCGTGAGCGGGAAGTGGCTGCAAAACTTGTTGTAAATTTCCAGGG
>JADFDP010000071.1 GCA_018262835.1 Candidatus Aminicenantota bacterium | reverse complement strand
CCGCCGTTTCGACTTCCCCGCTCTCCGGTTTTTCACGGAATTCCAATTTCAGCCCGGCAGGATTTTTTTTGCCACAGACAAAGCAATGGTGATCGTCGTTGAATTGGTTCATGTTCCTTTTATACTCCAAATCCGGATTATTTGTAAGCCGCAGCATGCCGGGTCAGCGATTTGGCATCAGTGTCCCTACAAATATCCCTGAAAATGCCAGAAGTGGGCGGCTTTTTTTTATGCCTGCCCGCCGATGTTCATTTTATTTTTAAAGTCCTTCACCGCCTGTAAAAGCGCCGTGCGGATACCCCCGTTCGAATTCAGTATGCAAGCGTTGAAAATGAAGAATGCCATTTTTCTTTCTTTACAAACAAAGCATGGTTTCATACAATGATTTTTTAAAACAACGGTGAGGTGAAGCATGGCTGAAAGAATGATCAAACAATTCATGGAAATGGTCCGGATCGACAGCGAATCGGGAAACGAAGCCCGGTTCATCGATTATCTCCTGGCTGAATTCAAGAAATTAGGAGCCAAGGCGAAAAAAGATGCCTACGGCAACCTGGTGGTCAATTTGCCTGCCTTGAACAGCAAAAGCGATAAGCCGGTACTGCTTTCCTGCCATGCCGATACGGTCAAGCCTGGGCAGGGCATCCGGCCGAAACTGGTGAAAGGGGTGATCCGCTCCGCGGGTGACACCATCCTCGGCGCCGACGACAAGGCAGGCATCGCCGAGATGCTTGAGGCGCTGCGCCTGGCCAAGGTCAGGCCGCCCGTGGAGGTGGCCATCAGCCGCCAGGAGGAAGTCGGGCTGCACGGGGTCAAGAATATGGACTTCCGTCTTTTACGTGCGAAGCGCGGCTTTCTGCTGGACAACGACACGCTCGATACCATCGTCATCGGCGGCCCTTCCTATTTTGCCATGGACGTGGATATCAAGGGGCGCTCGGCCCACGCCGGCATGGAACCGGAAAAGGGCATCAACGCCATCGTGGCCGCGGCCAAGGCCATCGCCGCCCTGAGGCTGGGGCGGCTCGACCATGAAACCACGGCCAATGTCGGCGTCATTCAAGGCGGGATCATCCGCAACGGCGTCCCAGCCGCCGCCGGTTTTCTGGCCGAATGCCGCAGCCTGCAGCACAAGAAGGCCCGGGCCCTGGCCGATGAGATGGAGCGTATCATCAAGCGGGAGGTGAAGGCGGCGGGAGCCAGCGTGGTCATCAAGACCGACAACCTCTGCCAGGCGGTGCAGATCGCCCCCGACGCCTGGACCGTGATCACCGCGCAAAAAGCATTGGAAACGGTCGGCATCAAAGCCAAAACCACTTTCATCACCGGCTTCACCGATGCTTCCATCTACAACAACCACGGCATTGAGATGGCGGTGGTGGGCATCGGAGCCCGTGACGAGCATTCCACCACGGAGCATATTCACGTCGCCGATATGGAAAAAGCCCTGGCCATGCTGATCGAGATATTAAGACTTTCGGCCGCGTAAGGCGGTTTTTCTTTCCCGTTTGCCGTCAGCCTGCAAGAACGTTTATCACGACTTGGTTCCTGCCGCTTTTCTTGGCCTGGTAAAGCGCCTGGTCGGCTTGATGGATGAGCATCCTTTCATCATGGCACTCCACTCTGTGATCGAACACCACGCCACCCATGCTGGCGGAAATCTGCAAATCCGGCGTATCCTTTAGCTCGATATTGTTGATGTGTTTGCAAATCCTTTCCGAAATGATCTTGGTTTCCATTTCGCTGCAGTAGGGCAGGATCACGGCAAACTCATCGCCGCCGTACCTGCCGGCCACATCATATTTGCGAATATTCGCCACCGGAACCTCTTTCTTCTCTTCGCTGTATCGGGCTTTCACATCATAGTTCCGGGAACTGTTCAAGAGCACTCCGGCAACTTTTTTTATTATCCTGTCTCCGACCGGGTGCCCGTACTGGTCATTGATCTCCTTGAAGTGGTCGATATCGATCATGATCACCGCCAGGGGAAAGTGCTGGCGTTTCGCCGCATTGAACATCTCGGCCAGCCTGGCATGAAAAGCGCCATGGTTCAAAAGATGGGTCAGGCTGTCATGTTCAGAGAGTTCTTGCAGGGACTTGTTTTTATCTTCCAACTGCTGGTTGGCAATGGAAAGTTCATTGAGCAGCTTATGGATATCCTCAGTCCTGGACTTTACCCGGTCTTCCAATTCCACATTCATGGCTTTGACTTCGTGAAACAGGTGCACGAACCGTTTCTGGAAAGCAAAATCCATCGCAAAAATCAAGATAATAAAAGAATATTCCGACGTATATATGAAATTAATGACATTGCTGGCAACGAGAATATCCAGAATAGTCGAAATAAAATAAGCAATGAATCCGAACAGCAGCGGCAGTATGTCCTTCCGCTTCTGCCGGAGATAGGATGTCAGCAGGACATAAAAAACATAGGCTATGGCGGCCAGGGTAAGGGTGAACACCATATTCATCAATGCCGCGGCACTGGCTTCATAATAAGTGACATGCAAATTGAAAACCGCGACTTTCTTGATGCTGGGCGCCTGCAGATCGAAAATGCGGTTAGGAAAAAACAATCCGGCTGCCATTTGCAAAGACATGAAAAGAACAAGTATCCTGGCCAGCCAGGTGCTCTTTCTTTCCGTCAGGGCAAATACAAAGAACAAAAAAGCGATTCCCAGGCAGCAGATGGCAAAGTATTGCCCCTTTTGCCAGCCGCTTCCGCTCAAGACCGAATTCGCATTGTAAAGCCCGATGCACATCGCATCGTAAAAAGCGATGGAAAAACATATCAGGGCGAAATACAGATTTTCCCTGTTTTCCTTTTTGTTTATGAAAAACAGCAAATGGAACATTCCGGCATAGAGCGAAACTCCAAACAGCAAAAACACCGGAATGGAATATGCGTTCACGAAAAAATCCCCCCCTCGAATTTGTTTTGCATGTCTGCAGCCTGCTTCAAGAAAATAATAGTAGAAAAAGTATTTTTTTTCAACAACTATTGCCAAAGCAAATGGCGGCGCCGTTTTTGCTTTGAGCCATGATGGTTTTGAAATTTTCCCATGCTGTTTCCGCGGGGGCAATCAGGCCGTTCACGGAGATGATGGGTATCGGCGGCAGGCGTCAAACCTTGACAGGGAAGGGGAAATCCGCTACCATCTTAAGCATGCTGGACTTTAAAAACCGCAAGAAGGCGGCCATCCTGTTTTCGGGTGGGCCGGCGCCTTCGGCCAACGCCGTCATCTCATCGGTGGCCCTGAATTTCATCAATGCCAAGGTTCCCATAATCGGATTTTTTTTCGGCTTTGAATTCCTGGAAAATTACGACCATAAAAACCGCTATTCCCTGGCCCCCAACGTCCATTACCAAGTGCTGGATTCCAATATTTCCGCTATCCGCAACCGGCGCGGGGTTTATTTGAAGACCTCGCGCGCCAATCCGGGCCGGTTGATCAAATCCCCGGACGATTTGCAGGATATTGAAAAATCCAGCAAGCTGCAAAACATACTCCAAGCCCTCGACAGTCTGGGCATCGGCTGCCTGATTACCATCGGCGGCGACGACACCCTGAAAACAGCCAATTTCCTGGCCTGTCTGGGCCTGCCGGTGATCCACATCCCCAAAACCATCGACAACGACTATTTCGGCATCGCCTGGACCTTCGGCTACTGGAGCAGCGTCCAGGCCGGCCAGGAGGCCCTGCTCAACCTGAAGGCCGATTCCGAGAGCACCAGCTCCTATTTTATCGTGGAGCTCATGGGGCGCAAGGCCGGCTGGCTGACCTATGCGGCCGGCATCGCCGGGGAAGCGGTGCAGATGGTCTCCACCGAGGACATCGAGGAAGAGACACTGGATATCGACAAGCTGGCCGAAAAGATCGTGGACACCATCCTGCTGCGTGAAAAAAACGGCAAGTTTTACGGCGTGATCTGCGTGGCCGAGGGGCTGGCCGACAAGCTGCCTGACAAATACCGGCCGACCGAAAAGGACCGCCATGGCAACGTCATTTTGGGAACCGCCGAAGTGGGCCGGGTCGTGCGCGACGCCACCGAAAACGCCTACAAGGACCGGACCGGCCGCAAGAAGAAGATCATTTACAAGCAGATCGGCTACGAGACCCGCAACGCTCTTCCCATCAGCTTCGATGTGGTTTTGGCCAGCATGCTCGGATTCGGCGCCTACAAGCTCTATAAAAACAAGCAGTTCAACTGCATGGTCTCGGTCTCGGACAATTTTCAGATCGTGGGCGTGCCCTTCAGCGAACTGATCGATCCCCGGTCCCTGCTGACCCGCCTGCGCAACGTGCCGCGCGGCAGCGATTTCTTCGAATTGAAAGAAGCCCTGTCTTACAAACTAACGGAATAGACGTTCTCGGCACACGGCATACGGCGCAAGGCGGACGGCATAAGACAAGAAACGGAAAGCCAGTAGTGTGGATGCTAGTGGTGACGACAGCTTAGATCGAACTGTTGCGGTTCCTCATCACGCGAGCCGAGTCAAGATGGTTCATTTTGTGCTGTTACCGTACGCCGTATACCGTATACCGTATGCCGTAAACCGAGAGAACTTCTTCTATTTATACCTGATCCAGCGCAGGATCTCTCCCAGCGTAGGCTTTTTACCGTACATCAGCATGCCCACGCGGAAGATCTTTGCCCCCAGCCAGGCCAGGCCCCAGATGGTCAGCAAGCAGAGGGCGATCGAAGCGGCGATCTGCCACAACGGCGGCATGGAGGCGGTGATGCGCATGAACATCAGTATGGGGCTGAAGATGGGGATGAGCGAGGCCACCAGGGCCAGGGTGGTGTTCGGGTTCTGGGTAGCCGAGAAACCGATGAAATAGGGGATGAGCATCATCCAGACGATGGCCGTCGAGAATTGCTGCGCCTCCTGGTCGGTATTGACCGCGGCGCCGACAATGGCATAGGGGATGGCGTAGATGAAGAAACCGAGGATGAAGAAGATGACGAAGTAGAGCCCGATCTCGGGGGTCAGGAAGGTAAGAATAGAGGCGTCGACGGTGCCGGAGAAACGCGACACCAAGATCCAGGATAGAAGGATCCACAGGGCCACCTGGGTCAGTCCGGCCAGACCGATACCCAGCACTTTGCCGTAGAAGAGCTGCGTGGACTTGGCAGACGAAATGAGGATCTCGGAGATGCGGCTGTTTTTTTCCTCCAGCACGCCGCGCATGATCATCTGGCCATAACCGATCAGCACGCCGAAGAGAATGACCATCATGAACAACGACATGATATAGTCCATGCCCGAGCTGGACTTGGTGGTGCCCTCCTTCTTGACCTTGAAGGTGTCGACCAGGACATCGCGGGTGGCCTCGCGCACCACGGCCGGGTCGATCTGCTTTTCCAGCAGCAGCTGCTGCGAGATGACCGTGCGCAGGGTGGAGGCGATAAAGCTGTTGGTGGCGAAGTCGGAGATGGAGGTTGCATAGTAGGAGACCTGGCGGCTGGACTTGACATCGGCCGGAATGAGCAGGAGGCCGTCGATCTCCTTTTTCAAGACCTTCTGCTCATATTCCCTCACCACGGCCGCGGCTTCGCGCCCGTTCAGCAGCACCTGCCGGAAAGTGATCAGGCCGGCCACTTCCGACGCGCGCGGCTTGCGCATGGAGTCTTCCAGGTCGAAAGCCGGCTTTCCGGGCTCCTGCCGCGTCGCCGGTTTGGCGGTCAGGGCCTGATAATAACCGCCGGCAAAGTCGGCCACGGCGATCTTCTTTTCGGTTCGGCCCACCTTCATCAGCAGCACCGGCACGAACATCATGCCGCCCATCAGCACGGGTGTCAGGATGGTCATGATGATGAACGACTTCTTCTTGACGATGGCCTTGTATTCCTTTTTGATGACGGCGAGGATCTTTTTCATGCTCCTTCTCCTTCCTGGACCTTGCGGATGAAAATGTTCTGCAGCGACGGCTCGCTGAGCTGAAAGCCGTTGACGGTCACCTTTTCGAGCAAGTCGCGCAAAAGCTGTTCGCGCTTGGCGAGGTCTTCCAGTTCCACCTCCATCTCGCGGCCCGAGTCGCGCCAGGACTTGACGTAGGGCAATCCGGCCACGAAGCGGGCATCACCCTCGTATTGGATTTTGACGAACTTCTGGCCGTATTCGGCTTTGACCTCCGCCAGTGTGCCGTCGAGGACCTTGCGGCCCTTGTCGATCATCACCAGCGAGTCGACCGTTTTCTCGGCGTACTCCATCAGGTGGGTGGAATAGATGATGGTCTTTCCTTCGCGCTTGCTGGTCAGGATGATGTCCTTGATCAGTTCAATGTTCAGGGGGTCGAGCCCGGAGAAAGGTTCATCCAGGATAAGCAGTTCGGGATTGTGCAGGATGGTGGCGATGAACTGCAGCTTCTGGGCCATGCCCTTGGAGAGTTCCTCGACTTTCTTTTCCTCGTAGCCGTCCAGCTGGAACTGCTTCAGCAGCTGGCGGCCGCGCTGCTTGACGGCCGCGGGTTTCATGCCTTTCAGTTCACCCAGGAAAAGCAGCGTGTCCATCACCTTCAGCTTGCGGTAGAGGCCGCGCTCCTCGGGAAGGTAGCCGATGTGGTCCTTCACCTTTTCGGAAAAGCTTTTGCCCAGGATCTCGATGTGCCCGGCGTCCGGGGCGATGATATTCATTACCATGCGGATGGTCGTGGTCTTGCCTGCGCCATTGGGGCCCAGCAGGCCCAGGATCTCTCCCTTGCGGACCGTGAAAGAAATGTTGTCCACGGCCCTTTTGCCGTCAAAATCCTTGACCAGATCCTTCAATGACAATGCCTGTTCATTCATGGCTGCTCCTTGGTGTGTGGGTTGCTGCATGACCGGGAATTCCCGTTTATTATTATACGGCCGGCCCGAAGGCAAAGTTTCATTGCTAACCAGCCGTCCGTTGCAGGTGGCTTCCTTTTATCTTATGCAGTCCGGCCAGGGCGATCTTTTCCGCCGAAGTATGCAGTTCCAGAACCCCCCGGTAGGTCCCCCGCAGCGGCTGCCGGGAAGCCAAATAAATTCTTTTTATCTGCAGATCGTCCTTGAATTTGAGGTTCAGGCCGCGCATGGCGGCGGCCAGGGAGCGCAAGCTGGCTCCCTTAAGTTCAAGCTGATACACGCTGGCGAACGGTGGGAGCTGGAACCAGCGGCGGTATTTCAATTCCCGCTCGAAAAAATTTTCTTCGTCCATGAGAAAGCGCAGCGCATAATGAAAATGGAAAACCGAGAAGACGTGCAATTCCCCTCCCTGCTCAAGCGTTTCCCCGATCTCGGCTCCGGTGGCGTAGATCAATTCGGCGGCATTGAATTCTTCCATATTAAAAAAGGATTCGGGTTTGACATAAATGACGGCGGCGAACATTTTCCTGAAAAAGGGATTGAGGGCGGCCGGTGTGGCGATGACGATGGGGCTGGAGCGTACGGCGGCCACGATCGGCGCGACAGCCTTGAGATCGGCCGCGGTCACGATCCGCACCGTCTTTTCATCGACGGCGCGTTCCACGGCCCTGGAAAGGGAATCGATGCTGATGTCCTGCAGCAGGGTGAGGTTTTGCCCGCAGCGCGGGCAATCATTCAGCGATTCCTTGCGGAACGTGCAGCGGCGGCAGGCGACGGCTTGCGTTTCTTCCACCTGCAGGATGCCGCCGCAGCGCGGGCAGGCCGCGATTTTGCGGCATGAGTCGCAGAACAGGTGCCGCGCCGGCTGGATGCGGTTGAGCAGGACCAAGGTCTTCTTTTTCCCCAGGACATTCTGGCGGATCATATCCACGATGTCAGCCGGGATGCCGCGCTCCCTGCCTTTGAGCATGTGAACTTGGCAGGAGATGCCGCGCTCCCGGCGCCGGTCGGTGATGTCGTGGTCCCGGCGCTGCCAGTACGTGGCGCAGGAATGGGATGCGGCGCCGCGCAGCAGGGGGATGCGACCCGCCCGTGCCCGGATCGCGGCCAGGTGGTCGATGCGGAACGGCGAGGTGAAACCACGCTGGTAAAGCGGTGAAGCCGCGCGGTCGACGATGAGCAGGCCCGGATCGGCCAATGGCAGCATGAGCGCCGAAAGCCCGCCGCAGACCACGCCGCTTTTCCCCAGCCGGTACTGCCGCCAGATGTTTTCCTTGGCTGCGGTTTTGACCTCCGAATGATATAGATCGAGCCCGGGTATGACGGTTTGCCAGTAGCTGGCCGTGGCGATGTCGGGAACCAGCAGGATAATGCTGCGGCCGCCGGACAGGGTCTCTTGGCACATCTTTGCGTATTCGCTGTCGCGCTCC
The DNA here is from genome assembly GCA_018262835.1 of Candidatus Aminicenantota bacterium. Taxonomy (GTDB): domain Bacteria; phylum Acidobacteriota; class Aminicenantia; order UBA2199; family UBA2199; genus UBA2199. The sequence goes on along the minus strand of JADFDP010000071.1, from coordinate 3,743 downwards.
GGACCCAGGAGCAGGCGGGAAAATTGGGTGTCTTCAACCGGCGGAACCGCGGGGGGGACGGCTTCGGTTCCGACCTTGAAGAAAAAACGCAGAGGACCGTCGGCTGCGGCCAGTTTTTCCAGCTGGCCGGGGCCGAATTCAGCCATTTTCCGCACCTGGCCGTCTGCTTCCAGGCGCATGTTCTTGAAGTTTTTCTGGCTGGGAGGCAGGCAGTGGTCAAGGATGCTCCCGGCGGAAGCAAAATAAGCGGCGGCGGTTTGCCGGGCGAACTCCAGGAAAGCCCAATCGGGGGAAAACGGGTCGTCGATGACACCGATGATGTTTTTCAGCCTGCCTTTATAAGGCGAATCCAGGGCCAGCACCCAGCCGAGCGCGACGCGTTTGCCCAACGGCACCAGCACGCGCGTTCCGGCTTTCAATTCCACCGGAGAACATTCGGCCCGGTAGGTCAGTGGTTCAAAGATATTGTAGGAGAGGGCGACGTTGATCTTCAAGGGAGCCTTTTGGGGATGAGAGCAAGCACTTTCTGCATGTCTTCCCATACTTCCCACTTGGCCCGCGAGATTTCTTCCTTGTCCTTTTTATGCAGAATATAGGATGGATGGTAGGTGGGAATGAGCGGGATATCGTGAAAGCTCAAGATTTGGCCGCGGATGCGGCCCATGCTGTGGCTGGTTCCCAGCAGGTTGTTCAGGGCGACCTTGCCCAGGCAAACAATGACCTTGGGTTGAAGAATGTCGATTTGTCTTGATAAGTGGGGTAGGCAAGCTTCCACTTCATCTTTTAGCGGTTCACGGTTGTTGGGCGGGCGACATTTGACCACGTTGGTGATGAACACATCCTCGCGCTCCAGGCCCATTTTCTGAATGATTTTGTCCAACAACTGCCCGGCCTTGCCGATAAAGGGACGGCCGAACTGGTCCTCGGTTTCGCCCGGTCCTTCGCCGATGAACAGGATATCCGGTCGGTTGCAGCCTTCGCCGGGGACATAGTGGGTCTTGCTCTCGCAAAGCCGGCAGCGGCGGCAATGCAGGATCTCACGGTTCAATTCAGCCAGGTCGGCGCGCGGATCGCTTCCCGGCAGGTGCAGGAACTCAGCGCCCATCTCCCCGAAAAATTTCAATATTTCCCGTAGTTCATTCATGGAGGTCCGGCTGCTATTTTCAAGAATGGCCTGCCAGGCTGACGATGTCGTCCCAGATCACGGCGGCAATGTGCGCCTTGTTCATTTTATCCAGCCGGCGCACGCCGTCGGGGCGCACCAGGTATACCTGGTTCTCCTCGTTGCCGAAAGCGGGGTTGGCGTCGGAAATTTCGTTCAGGACCAGCAGGTCGAGGTTCTTGGCCAGCAGTTTTCTCTGGGCGTTGGCGAAGATGTCTTCGGTTTCCGCGGCAAAACCCACCAGGATCTGGTTTTTTCTCTTGTGGCGGCCGATTTCGAGCAGGATGTCGGGGGTTTTCACCAGTTCCAGGGTGATGCGTTCGCTGCTCTTTTTCATTTTGTCGGGATAGTATTTCATGCTGCGGTAATCGCTGACCGCCGCAGCCATGATGATCACGTCGGATGAGCGGAAATGTCCGCCGACGGCGGTGCGCATCTCCTGGGCGGTTTCCACCTGGACGACCTCCACCTGGGTGGGGAGGTGGACCGTCGGGCCGGTGATGAAGGTGACGGGACCGAGGTTGCGCATCCGGGCTTCCATGGCCAGATAGTAGCCGGTCCTGCCCGACGATCGGTTGGAGATGTAGCGCACCGGGTCGATGGGCTCCAAGGTGGGGCCGGAGGTGATGAGGATTTTTTTAAACACTGGAGATCTTCAGGCAATGGCGGTAGATGGTCTCGGTGTCCGGCAGCCGGCCGCGGCCGGTTTCGCGGTTGGCCAGCAGCCCTTGGGCCGCTTCGATGACCTCGATGCCGCGGCCGCGCAGGCGGGCGATGTTATCGGTCACGGCCGGGTTTTCCAGCATGTGCGTGTTCATGGCCGGGGCCACGACCACGCGCTTGAAAAAAGCGCAGAACAGGGTCGACAGCAGGTCGTCGGCGATGCCGTTGGCCATTTTGCCGATAATGTTGGCCGTGGCCGGCGCCACCAGCAGCAGGTCGTTCTCCTTGCTCAGAGTGATGTGCAGCAGCGGATCCTGCCCTGCGGCGAACAGTTCATGGTAGACCTTGCCCGGGGAGAAAGTCTCGAAGGTGAGCGGCGCGATGATCCGTGTCGCCGCCCGGGTCATGACCACGGAGACCTCATGGTTGTTCTTCTGAAAAACCCTCATGATGTCCACGGCCTTGTAGGCGCCGATGGAGCCGCTGACCCCCAGGATGAGTTTCATTTTCGCCTCCGCACCAGCTTTTTGACCTTGTCGCTGTTGCGCGCCGTCTGCCGGCAGTAGGAGATATAGAGGCAGCGCAGGTCGGCCAGGGCCGCCGCAAGTTTATCGTTGACGATCACGTAGTCGTAAATCGCGTAGGAGCTCAACTCCTTAAGAGCGGCTGCCAGCCGTTGACGTGCTTCGCGGTCAAGCTTCCCCTGGCGCAGGAGCAGCCGTTTTTTCAGCGCGTCCAAAGAGGGCGGGACCACGAAAACGGCCATGGCCTCCGGGAACTGGCGTTTGATGTTGCGCGCCCCCTGGGAGTCGATATCCAATACCAGCGTCCGGCCCTTGCTCGACTTGGCTCGGACCTCTTTCAAGCTGGTGCCGTAGCGGTGGCCGTGCACTTCGGCCCATTCGGCGAAGCGGTCCTCCTGCAGCATGCGCGCGAAGCGGCTTGCGGAAACGAAATAATAATCCTTCCCCTGAACTTCGCCGGGACGGGGCGGCCGGGTGGTGTGTGACACCGAAAAATTGAGTTCGGGGAATTCGGCGAGCAGTTGGTGGATTAGGGTCGATTTGCCGCAGCCCGACGGCCCCGAGATGACGATGATGTTGTGCATGGCCGGCGCTCTATTCGATATTCTGCACCTGCTGCCGGATCTTTTCGATCTCGCGGCGGATCAGGAGGATCTGCTGGTGGATGTCCAGGCTGCCGGTCTTGGCGGCGATGGTGTGGGTCTCGCGCTGCATTTCCTGGGTAAGGAAATCGGCTTCGCGGCCCTGGGTGGCGACGCCCTTGTCCAGCAAGAGGCGCTTCAGCCTCTCGCTGTGGGTTTTGAGGCGGTTGCTCTCCTCGGTTATGGAGGTCTTGTCGGCGCTGATGGCCGCTTCCTGGACGATGCGCTTCTCGTCGATGGGCAGGTCCTGGACATATTTTTCGATTTTTTTTCGGTAGTTGCGGAAGACTTCCTGTTCGAACTGTTTTTCATTGACGCGGATGCCCTTGATCATTTTTTCGATGGCGCGGATGCTGGCCAGCAGATCGCGCTCGATGCAGCGGCCCTCCTGGCTGCGGCTCTGCAGAAAGGCCGCGAAGACCTTGGCGGTCGCCTGGCGGATGGACGTCTGGTCTTTCTGGCTCAGCCGGTCCGGGTCGTGGTCCAGGTGGAAGACCATGGGCAGCCTGAGCAGGGAGTCCAGCGGCAGGCTCAGTTGCCGGCCGTATTTCTCCTGCAGCGGCGCGATGCGTTTCATGATCTCTTCGAGCAGCGGAGTGTTCAATTGGATGTCCCAATGCCCGGGCCCGTGCCGGAACAGGTCAACGACGATCTCGACCTTGCCCCGCTGCAGTTTTCCCTTCATCATGTCCTTGATGATCTTTTCGCTGGCCGCCGAGACGCCGCTGCCCTTGAAACTGGTCTCAAGATAGC
>JADFDP010000070.1 GCA_018262835.1 Candidatus Aminicenantota bacterium | reverse complement strand
AGCAGGATATTGTCACGGATCGAGCTTATATAGCCAAAGGCCAATATAAGCTTCTTTATCTGGGGCGGATCGAGCTGGCGAAGGGTTCCTATGACCTCATCTCGTCCATCAAAATAATGCGCGATCAGGGCGTATGCAATGTCTCCCTGGACATGGTCGGCGACGGAGCGGATGCGATCCGGATCAAAAAACAGGTGATGGACTGGGGATTGTCGGAATACATCACTTTTCATGGAACGATATCCGATCGAAAAATATTAAGAAAATTTTATAGGGATGCGGATCTTTTTATTCTGCCGACCCATCATGAAGGATTTCCCCGAGTCCTTTATGAATCCATGATCGCGGGGGTCCCAATTTTAACAACTTTTGTAGGGGAGATTTCATTTTTAATGAAAGACGGATATAATTGTTATCGTATCTCACCTAAAAATCCTGAAGAAATGGCAAGAAAAATCATTGCTGTCCTGCATGATTATGAAAAAAAAGCGGTCGTGGCCCAAAATGGAACTAAGACGGTCAAGAATTATTTAAGTAATAAAAAGGAATCCCATGCGACGCAATTGGTTCGGATCTTGAACGAAAAAGGAATTGGCAAGGTAAAAAAATGAGTTCCTTGAGCCATATTTGGAATCGTCGAGCGCTAGGGCTCCCTGGCGCATTCTTTTTGGCATTCGCCGCTGTATGGCGAAAGATTTCCAACCGGTTTACGACTTTCCTGGTGCGTCATAACGTCAAGAAATGTGGAAAAAAAGTTACAATATACCGCGGTATTTATTATCAAAACCCATCGCAGATATATCTGGGGAATAATGTATTTATCAGTGAAAACGCTGTTTTTGTAACAGAAACGAGTTCAGGGAGATTGGAAATTCGCGATGGCGTCAATTTGACCGAGAATTGCCGGATTGATTTTTCGGGGGGAGTAATCATCGGCGAAAAAAGCCTGATTTCAAAAAACGTCATGATCGAAACGCACGATCACGGATTCGACCCCCGGTCGAAACCCGTGTTCAAATCCTTGATCATCGGGAAAAACGTTTGGATAGGGATGAATTCAATGATTCTATCCGATGTGCGAACTATCGGTGCTGGCGCGATTATTGCCGCGGGGTCCGTCGTGACGAAACCAGTCCCGGAAAACTGCATTGTCGCCGGAGTTCCGGCTCGAATTATAAAAAACATTTCTGAAGGCGCGACAGAGAATTAATTCCCGGCTTAAAAATTGACAAGTCCAGCATATTCGCAGGAAAAAGCAAGCCAAAAAGTCAGCATTATTATACCTTTTTTTTGCAGAGTCGATTGGTTGGATGAAGCCGTCGAAAGCGTTCTAAATCAATCCCATAAAAATATTGAAATAATTGTCGTGAATGATGGTTCAAAAGAAAACCTGTCTGAATTTAATAAAAAATATTCTGATAAAATAACGTATATTTCTAAAGAGAACGGCGGCCCGGGATCGGCCCGGAATGTCGGTATCGAAGAGGCGAAGGGCGAATATATCGCCTTTTTGGATTCCGATGATCTTTGGCGGGAAGACAAATTGGAAAAGCAAGTGAACGTCATGAACGAAACCAAAGCGATCTGGTCTCATACGAACTATCTTCTTTTTAGAGATCGCGATCCACATCACGTCTATAAACGGATCGATGTTTCTGATTTTCAAGGAATGGTATTTCCGAAATGTCTTCTTTCGGCTCCCATTGCCACACCCTGCGTTATGATCAGGTCGAGCTACCTAAAAGAAAATCCGATGATGAGATTCTTGGAGAAAATGAGATATGGGCAAGATAGCTTCCTGTGGATGAATCTGGCGATCGATCATTCTTTGATCGTTGTGCCGGAAGACCTCACCAAAGTCAGGATTCGCGGAATCAATGCAGCTTTTCGGGCAAAAGTTCAACTGCAAGTGAAAGCCCAATTATGGGAACATATAAAAAAGAACCCGACGCGATATTATGGAAAAGGGAAAATGGATTTCGTGATTCGATCGGCATACCAGTATTGCTTTGCGGCCAATAAAATAGTTGAATATTTGGAAAAGAAAAACTATGTAAACAAGTATATCATCGAAATAATCTCAAAAATCCTATATTTATCTCCTTATTTAGTTTTTAAAATTTATTATAATTTCCTTTGAAAGCAAAAGCCGTGTAAATGGGAGAAAAAGGAAGATTCATGTTGGAAAACAAAACATTGACGTACGACAATTCGACGGTGTTGCGGCGGCAATGGCGGGTGTTGATCTCGTTTTCCAACCGGCAGCCCGCAAGCAGGCTTAAAACAATTTTTACGCTTGTTTGTCGCTCCAATGGCTAATATCCTTCTCCTGACTTTGGTCTTTCCCCCTGATAGCGTATCGACCGCACAAATCATGGGGGATCTCGCCTGTGACCTTCGATTGCTCGGTCATTCGCTTACGGTTCTGACAACGACCCCTCATTACAATCGTGACCTTGAGATGGAATCCAAGCAGTCCCTGAAAAAATATTGGGGGTGCCTTTTAAAAAAGAGTGATTATCATGGCATACCTGTTTTCCACACTTGGATGCCGAAAAAGGGGAGAAGCGTCTTTCTAAGACTTCTTTCGTGGGCTCTTTTTCTATTCATGGGGACGTTTGTCGGGATTGCCGCCATCCCCAAACCCGATATTATAATAACTCCTTCGCCGCCGCTGACCATCGGGCTCAGCGCCTGGATCATCGGTCGAATTCGCCGTGCTCCTTTCGTCTATAACGTTCAGGAGATCTATCCGGATATTGCCATCAATCTGGGCGCCATTCGCAATGCTCTGCTGATTCGTTCATTGTTTTTTCTTGAGCGATTTGTATATAAGAGGGCGAGTCGGGTGACAGTGATTGCTGCGCAGATGCGGGCATGCTTGCTTGAAAAGCAGGTCGAACCGGGAAAGGTTGAGGTCATACCCAATTTCGTGGATTTAAGCGATTTTGGTCCCTTGGCAAAAGACAATGGCTTTAGTCGAAAGTATAATCTTCATGACAAGTTTTTAATTAGCTATGCGGGAAACATGGGACCCGCCCAACAATTGGAAGTTTTTGTTGGGGCCGCGAATATTTTGAAAAATGAATCCCAGATCCATTTCTTGATGTTGGGGGATGGCATCCTGCGATCTGAATTACAAAGGCAAGTCGAGGATTTCAATTTATCTAATTTTACATTTTTATCATACCAACCCTATTCATTGATGCCGCAAATATATGCGGCTTCCGATCTCAGTCTTGTGCCGCTTGCTCCCCAGACGGGTAGCGTTGCCGTGCCTTCGAAAGTATATCGGATCATGGCTTGCGAACGACCTATTCTGGCCATAGCCGATGCCAACACGGATCTGGCGAAACTGGTGCTCGAAGCAAAGTGCGGCGCGGTGATTGCGCCTGGTTCGCCTGCTGCCTTGGCCAATGCCATCCAGGAGGCGAGCCGCAATTCTGAAAAATGGCAGCAATGCGGCAAAAACGGTTATGCCCATGTCATTGAAAATTATTCCCGCAGCAGCGTGACAAACCGTTATAATGAATTGATTGAAGATGTCTTGCACTCAATGAAAGTGCCAGCTTCTCGCTGTTGATGAAACCACGATTGATTCTTGTTACCGGCGCATCCGGAGCGGTGGGGCCTCGAATCGTGAGTGCGTTGATTGAAGCCGGATGCTCGGTCCGAACGCTTTCTCTCGATCCCCTGCCAATGGAAGCGTGGCCTGATGGCGTGGAAGTTCGTTTGGGCGATGTGACGGATATGGCCACGGTCCAGAGCGCCATGCAAGATGTGAATAGGGTGGTGCATCTCGCAGCTCTGCTGCACGTCGCCAATCCGTTGCCGGCGCTGCGCGAAAAATATGAGCGAATCAACGTCAGCGGCACGGCAACGGTTGTTGCCGCGGCGGTCAAAGCTGGAGTCAACCGGGTGGTGTTGGCCAGTACGATTGCCGTGTATGGGGCTTCAAACGGACAAATTCTCGATGAGGATTCGCTTCCCCATCCGCATACCCTTTATGCCCAATCCAAATTGGCCGCTGAACAAATCGTTCTGAATGCCAGGGGAGTGAACGGCAGGAATCTTGGCACCGTGCTGCGTTTTGCCGCCGTCTATGGAGCCCGCATCAAAGGCAATTATCAGCGCCTCTTGCAGGCGTTGGCACGCGGTCGGTTCATGGCGCTGGGTACCGGAGCGAATCGGCGCACCTTGATCTATGACAAAGACCTGGCGCAGGCAGTTGTTTTGGCTGCTGGCCATCCCGCCGCAGCGGGACAGGTTTTTAATGTGACCGATGGCCGCTTTCATGCCTTGGCGGAAATCATTGCAGCTATGAGCATGGCGCTGGGACGAACTCCGCCCCGCTTTGCCTTGCCGGTAAAGCCGGCAAGATGGGCGGTGGGGTGCTTGGAAGATGCCTCGAAGTGGATAGGCCATGCGACCCCGCTTGGCCGCGCCATCATCGACAAATACATCGAAGATATTGCCGTCAGCGGCGAAAAGATTCGCGTCAGCCTCGATTTTTGCCCGCATTATGATCTGCTGTCCGGTTGGCGTGAAACAGTCGAGGGTATGCGCCAGGCCGGTGAACTCTAAAGGCGATCTGGTTATCCGTTTCAGTTTTTTGGCGGCAGTGAAATGAAGGAAAGAGAATTGACTCCAACTGCGAAAAAGTATCTGGCGGAGCAAGTGGAAAATGCAGCTTGAAATAATTCTCGGCTCTCTTTCTTTGGCCCTGGGGTCTTTGGGCGCCATTTGTGCCTCCCGCATCGGCTGGCGCTTGGGGTTCGTTGACCATCCTTCCGCACGCAGTTCCCACTCGCAAGACACCCCCAAAGGGGGTGGAATAGGAATGGCCGCGGCGTTTCTCGTGACGGCGATTATTCTGGGTATGCCCATTGCCTTTTGGCTACCCCTGGGGTTCCTGGCCGGGCTGTCTCTCTGCGGGGATCAGGTCGAGATCTCGCCCAAGCTGCGCTTGTCCGCTCAGTTCATTCTAGTGGGGATCATGGCCCTGGCCACAGGCCGCGGCATGGAGCAAGGCTTGCCGGGGATTCTTGTTTCTTTATTCTGGGTCATTTTTATCGTCGGGACAGCCAATTTCTACAATTTCATGGACGGCATTGACGGCATCGCCGGCATCAGCGGCGTGGTCGGATTTGGCTTGCTTGTGCTTGCCTTGCATCAAGACCAGCCCGGGATAGCCCTCCTGGCTGCTTGCATGGCCTTGGCCTGCCTTGGTTTTCTGCCGTTCAACCTGCCCCGGGCGCGGGTGTTCATGGGTGATGTCGGCAGCATTTTGCTGGGCTCGGTATTTGCCGGGCTGGTTTTCCTGGCTTCCCGCAGTTTATTGGATTTTTTATGCATGGCCTCTTTTCTATTTCCCTTTTATGCCGATGAACTGACGACGGTGCTGATCCGGCTGCGCGCGGGTGAAAATTTGACCCAACCCCATCGCCGGCACGTATATCAGCTGCTGGCCAATGAGCTGCGGATTCCCCACTGGCGGATATCCGCCGCGTATGGGTTTTTCCAGTTGCTGGTCGGGGGAAGCGTATGGCTATGCAAGCCATTGGGTGCGGCTCCTGTACTCGTCGTGCTGACAATTTGGTCTGGGTTATTTGTATGGGGCAGTTGTTACTTAAGGAGAAAAGACTTTTGACCTGCTTCTCGCTTATTGACTTCGGTTGCAGATTTATTTATATTCTGTATGTGTTGGGTGGCCACATCGAGAGAGGTTGAGGGAATTGAAAATAGTGAATCTCTTTAAAAAGGGGTTGCAGCTCCAATTGACAAGGAAGCGAACGAAATGGCAGAGGTTTTCGCTTCTCTTGATCCTGGATGTCTGCATTATTGTTTTCTCGCTGTTTATGGCCGTGCAGCTGCGCTTTGGCTTTTTGTTTCCAAAAAAGTATCGCCCTTTTTTTTGGCAATGGCTCCTGGTGTTTGTTCTGGCCAAGTTTCTGTTACTGTATATTTTTAAAATGTATTCATTTTCGCTGCGCTTCGTGGGTATTGTCGAGTTTTTTCGGCTGATCCAGGCGTTCTTTCTTTTTATTGTTTTAACGGAAGCGGTGAATCTCTGGCTGATCCGTACCTTTTTTCGCGCCTCCAGTCTCCCTTCCGGGGTGATCATCATCGATTCGATTATAAGTTTCTCTTTGTTCGGTTTTGTCCGTCTGCTTTCCCGGCTCTACTATGAGTTCTTTCTGCCCGTTGACTCCAAAGGCAAAAGGACCTTGATCATGGGCGCCAATTTTAAATCAGAGCGCTTGATCAAAGGCCTGCGCATGGCCAAAACGGGCTTGGTCCCTTTTTTAATAGTTGACAAACATCCGGGAAAAGTGGGGAAAGAAATATATGGATTGCCAGTGATTGATTATCATCAGGATATCACCCGCACTATCCGGTTGAACCGGATTGCGACCGCCCTGATCAACCTGCCCGAGGCCGAGCATAATGAAGTGACCGATGTTTTCAATCGCCTGAAAAAGGCCGGACTCAACGATATCCGCATCGTCCCGCGCATGGAAGAATGGAAAGAAAGCGTCAACCAGATCCACGCCATCAACATCGAGGATCTCCTGGCCAGGCAAGCGGTCAAGATTGATTTTCAGGGCGTGTCAAAAACACTGCGGGACAAAACAATCATGGTCACCGGGGCGGCTGGCTCCATCGGTTCGGAAATCGTGCGCAAACTGCGCGAGCTCCAGGTGCAGCGGGTGATCGCCATCGACATGGATGAGAGCGGCTTGTTCAACCTGCAGCAGGAGCTTTTGCCCTACTTGTCCGACGGGCAGCACTTCACCTATGTGGTCGTTTCCATCTGCAATCAACAAAAAATGCATGCCCTTTTCCGCGCCAACCGTCCGCAAATTATTTTCCATGCCGCGGCTTACAAGCATGTGCCGTTGATGGAGGAATTCCCCGAAGAAGCGATCCAAACCAATGTACTCGGCACCTATGAACTGGCTTTGCTGGCCGAGCAGTATAAGGTGGAAAAATTCGTCAACATTTCCACTGACAAGGCGGTGAAGCCTCGCAGCATGATGGGCGCCAGCAAGCGGCTGGCGGAGATGATCTGCCAGGGCATGAAGCCGTCGCCCACCCACTTCATATCGGTCCGTTTCGGAAACGTTCTCGGCAGCCGCGGCAGCGTGGTGCCGCTGTTTATCGAGCAAATCCGCCGCGGCGGACCGGTTACGGTCACCCATCCGGACATGTGCCGCTACTTCATGACGATTCCCGAGGCGGTGCTGCTGGTCATGCAGGCGCAGTATTTGAGCCAGGGCGGGGAAGTATTCGTCCTGGAAATGGGAGATCCGGTGCGGATTGTCGATTTGGCTCAAAACCTCATTCGTTTGAACGGTCTTGAACCAGGGCGGGACATTGAAATAGTATTTACCGGGCTCAGACCAGGAGAGAAAATATTCGAGGAACTTTTAACGGCCGAGGAAGGTGTCGTGAAAACGGTTCATAATAAAATATTTGTTGCGAAATTCAAAAAGCGGCCGACGGCGAATGGTTCGCAAGCGATTGTCAGCGAACTTCAAAAGGCCGTGAACGAACCGCACGAGATCCGGAAAATTATAGAGCGCTTTATTCAGACCATTTGATTTAATTGAGAAGAATTATCAACCTTGTAAAAAAATGAAATGATTTTAAGATTGTATCCAACCCTTTATTTGTCCGTCATGCTCCTGACTATGGCCATCTTTTTATTCCATTTTGGTTTCATTATTTTCTCCTTGCTGTTTGTTTTGTTGGGAATATTGTTGCGCGCTATTTTAAAAAAAAACCATTTGCTTGCCTTTTCCTTCCTGATTCCAATACTGCCGGCCTTTGCCAGTTTACATAGCAGCGGTTTTCCCAAAAACTATTTGATTTTGCCCTTGTTGGTTCTTACGGGCATCGTCATTGCCGACAGCATCATCAATAAAGAAGTTTTGGCGGTAGGCAAGGAAGCGATCCTGCGGCACTATATTTATTATTTGCTCATTTTGTCGCTATCGTTCATTTTTGTAATTTTGCGCTGGTCCAACCTGACCCTTTCTCCATTGGCCTTTTTAAAGGATACCCCGATCGCGCCGACCGGGCAAAGGATTTCCTTTGGCATCATCTTTCCGGTTGTGGAATTGGCGTTGTTCTCATTGTCTCCGCTTTATTATCTTTTGTTGAAACGCCAGTCTGACCTGCGGCGGATTTTGGTCGCTCTGCTTGCCGGTCAATCCCTTTCGATATTTTATTCGTTGTTTCAGCGCCTGCACGGGAAAAAGGCCAATCGAATACTCCTGTCCGGTCTGAGTTCGGACGCCACGGCCTTCGGATTTTTATCCGCCCTGGCCATTCTTCTGTCCTGGTACTTGTACTCCCGCTGTCATTACAAAAAATCGGGAATCCTTTTTGCTTTTATTTCTTTGTCCGGCATTTTGAATTCGTCGACCCGCATCGGATTGCTTGCCGTGATCATGGTTTTCTTTTTGTTTGTTTTTACTGCGAAAAAAAAAGTTCTTTCATTTATTTTGATCACCGCCCTGCTGGTGATTTCATCCCTGCTTTATCTTCATTTTTTGTACAAGCCTGGTTTCAATTTTCTGACCCGATTGAAATCGAGCTTCGGAATATTCAACAAATCTTTGGAGCAGAAGGAAATTGATTTAAAGTCAATTCAAAATCTGACCTCCAAGCGCGACACGCTTTTACGCTATTCCTTGGAGTGCTTGCGCAGTTTCCCCCTGACCGGAGTGGGAACCGGAAATTTTGTTTTCTGGGTCATGTCGGCCCATCAGGGCAAATTCTTTCATCATTTGCCCGCCAATCAGTATTTTTTCGTTACTTCCTCGACGGGGTTGATCGGATTATCCGTATTTTTGCTCTTTTGCTTTGCCTTGTTCCGCCGCAGAAAATGGCCGGAAAAATGGCTGTTGGGAATCTTCCTGTTTCTTTTGATTTTCAATGATTACTTGTGGTTTCCCGAGATTTTCCTGGTTTTCTGGCTTTTTGCCGCTCTGGGGGAGGAGAACGAGAAGCAGCCTCTGGATTTGTGCAAGTGGCCGAAAACGATTTATAGCGGTGTCTTTGTTATTTTTATTATTTTCAATCTTTTGAGCTTTTCTAAGCTCCATCCCAAGAATTGGGCCAGGGAAGCTTTGACTTCCTACGACTATGGTTTTTCCTACCTTGAAAAAGAAGGCGACCATAGATTTCGTTGGAGTGGCGAGCAGGCGGGCGCCTATGTCTTTTTGGACAAGGACCATCCGAAGTCTGAATACAAATTGACTTGCGGCGCCCCGCTTTCCCGCCTGCCCGGCAAGCAGCAGTCCGTGGACGTCTATTGGCGTGGAGAATTCCTCAAGCGGATGGTTTTCAGAAAGAACGGCGAGATGCCCCTGCGGATCAGTGACAAAGTCCAGGGCGAAGGCTTCCTGGAGTTCCGCGTGCGGCCCGTGTTTAACTTGAATAAAATGGGGCTCGGTGCCGAGTCAAGAAACATGGGAGTGCAGGCCAGCGGGCGGGGCATTAGTGATAATTCCTCTGTGTTTACGTTGAATTTTGCCAGTTTTCGCGGGCCGAAGACCATTCTTCCGGTCGACTTGTCCAAAACCGTTCCGCCACTGAAAGTATCCCGAATTAGGGGCCAATTTACCTTTTCGCTCTCGGCAGAACTCATGGAGCAGGTTTTACTCGTTTCGCCCCCAAGCATGGGGAAGAATGGCAAAATGTTGATTTTTTTTGGATTTCAACTGAACAGCAGTGTTCATAATCTGACGAGCGAGCCTGTGAGAATGGTTACTTTTCGGGCCGTCATGAATCTGTCTGATCCGGAAAATATGGCGGTGAAAATTCTAGTCCAGGACAAAATCAAGAATTGGGAAAAAGAATTTTCTAAAGTTGATCGATCCGGATGGCAGCATTATTTTGTCGAAAAAAGAATCAGGGAAAATGCCAAAGGTGTTTTTTGTGGGATTCTTTGGGAACCGCATAAGCAGAGTGAAACGATTAAAATAAGGGAATTTCAAATAATCGTGAATTAGATAGAAGCGGATCTCGTTGATTTCCTCGGTTTCCCCACGCGGCCGATCTTTGCCTGAAGCGCATGGGGTCGTGAGAAGAGGCGCGCATCGTGAGCGTGCAGCCAACGACCCAGGATCGCAGGTTTTTCAGTCCCCGCTGTACGGGCGGTCACGCAGCTTGCGGGAGCTCCCGTGTTTTTTGGCCGTGCGCTTCCATCCCCAATCGGCGACCCAGTTGTAGAGCCAGCGTGGCATCATGGCTTTGCCCATGAGCGCGACGACTTCCGCGGGGATCTCCCTGCCCTCGGCCAGGCATGCTGCCGCCCCTTTCAAGGCTTTGACCTGGTGGCGGACGATGAGGCCGGCTTTGGCCAGGGGGCGATTGCCGACGGCGCCTCCCATGCCCATGGCCAGGCAGCCCAGGAAGCGGAAGCCGGCCTGGACGGCGAAGATGCGCATGATCTCGGCGGCCGGGCGGCAGTGGGCGGTTTCGGGGAAGCCGCAATTGACGATGGCCACCAGGGACTGCGGGTCTTCACCCTGGCGTCCCGGGCGGCGTTCAGCGATCCGCCGCAGCAATTCCATGACCGGAGCGGGGATATGGTCGACGTAGAGCGGGAAGGCCAGGACAAGCAGGGAGCAGGCGTCGACGGCGGTCAGCAGCTCCGTCAGCTTCTTCTCGTCCGCCAGGGCCGGGTAGACCGCCAGTTTCTTCAGCGCCATGCCGTGCTCCTCGAGCATGGACAGCAGGTGGTCGCCCAGGGAGTTGGAGGTGCTGGCCAGGCCGCGCGGGCTGCCGACCAGGAGCAGCGCTTTTTTGCCGTTCATGGCGCCACCTCCTGAAAAAGAGGTTCTTCTCTCAGCTCCTTTTCCATGTCCGCCAGCGAGGCATCGCCGCTAAACACCAGCGTCGTGGCTTCGACATCGACCATGTTCAGGGCGTTGCGCTGGACCAAGTGGCGGAAAACGCTTTCGCTGTCGGCATCCTTTTGTTTTTGCGTCCCGATGGCCAGCAGGCGGCGCCGGCGCGGGTAGCGCTGTGGGTGATGGGTTTCGCCGCGGAATTCTATGAAAAAGGGCAGCAATACGGGGATGATCCGATCCAAGGTTTTTTTCAGTTCCGGGGCGTAGCCGCCGAAGGTGATGGGTGTCAGAAAGGTGATCCGGTCCGCTTCCGCCCAGGCGCGCAGGATCGGCTCCTGTCCGTCATCCTTGATCACGCAGATTCCCGGGGTTTTGGCCCAGCAGGAGAAACAGCCGCGGCAGGGTTTGATGTCCATGCCCGCCAGGGCGAACGCCTTGACCTGCCAGTCCCTGGCTTTCATTGTTGCCATGACCGCGGCCGCGGCCCGGTTGCTGAGCGGATCTTGTCCCGCCGCCGGCGATCCCTTTAAAAAAACTGCTTTCATGGTTCCTCGCTTCGTATTTTTGCTCCCTGGATTATTCTCCAGCGGGAGTTTTTTTTCAAGCCGCCAGAAAAATATCAGAAATTTTGATCCAAATGCACGGTTGGCACGTATAATTGTGTTGGCCATATCCAATAAGGAGGATTTTACCTTGAATAAAAAAACTTTTCTTTTCAAGCTCGCACCAGCTTTGCTGCTGGCTGTCCTGTGCCTGCCCCTGGCCGCGGCCGGGGACAACCCGTTCTTAAGCCCCTACAAAACGCCGTTCGATACCCCGCCCTTTGACCGCATCCAGCTGGCGCACTACCTGCCAGCCGTTCAGGAGGGGATCAAGCGCCAACAGGCCGAGATCGACGCCATCGTCGCCAATCCCAAGGCGCCGACATTCGAGAACACCATCGTCACCCTCGACATGTCCGGGCAGCTGCTCGGCGAGGTAAGCCTCGTCTTCTACTCCCTGCTGGGCGCGGCCACCAGCCAGCCGATGCAGGACGTGGCCAACGAGCTGGCGCCGCTTCTTTCCACGCACAACGACAATATCGTCCTCAACGGCAAGCTCTTCGCCCGCGTCAAGGCGGTCTACGACCGCCGCGCCAAGCTGAAGCTCGACGAGGTGCAGCGCTACCTGCTGGAAAACACCTACCGCGGCTTCGTGCGCAGCGGCGCCCTGTTGGACGAGCAGCAAAAAGGCCGCCTGCGCGAGATCAACAAGGAGCACTCGCTGCTGGCCCTGAAGTTCAGCGACAATGTGCTGGCCGAGACCAACTCTTCATTCATCGTCATCGAGAACAAGGACGACCTGGCCGGTCTTCCCGACGGCGTCGTCTCCGAGGCGGCCGAGACGGCCAAGGCCATGAACATGGAGGGCAAGTGGGTCTTCACCGCCCAGAAGACCAGCTGGATCCCCTTCCTGCAATACTCGCCGAAGCGTGACCTGCGCGAAGCCCTGTATACCCGCTGGTTCATGCGCGGCGACCGCGACAACG
>JADFDP010000006.1:7012-57211 GCA_018262835.1 Candidatus Aminicenantota bacterium | reverse complement strand
ATAATGCCCGGGGAACAGTAATGTTATAGCGGCTCCTGAATAGAGCCCGCGGCTGGAAGCGATATAAAGGGAATTGAGGGATTCCCGGGCATTGCTGACCAGCTGCAGGTCCGGTGTGGCAACGAGCTGGTTGTCTCTTCCGATTCTGAAGATCCGGTTTTCGGCATCAATGATATGCACATGCTCCTGGCCGAATATTTTTTTTATATGCTTGTGTTCAATGATTTCCTGCAAACGGTCTTCCTGAAGCCGGTAAACATGATCCTGATCGGCCAGGAAAACCTTGTTGTCGATATAAAGACCGCTGCGAATCGCCAGGCCGGAGGCTTGGAAATGGTCGTAGGAATTGTTCGCCAACCTTGAGAACCGACCGTCTTTATATATAAAGTACAGATATTGCGGGCTTTTGATTATCTGGCGGACATCCACTGCCTGCAAGCCTGAACAGGTGGTCAGCCGGCTTGTTGGTTGGAAATTGGCGTCGAGCAGGAGAATCCCACCGGAAGTCGCCACATAATAATTCGGCTCACAGTATTCTATGTCATGGATGGCGTTGGCAGACAGAAGCAGTTGTCCATCATCACTTTCCCGGATTTTTCCACTGGAAATTTGCAGGTGAATCGCCCGAGTTCTGAGTTGGGTTTGGGTCCTTTCCAGTATGCGGGTGGTTTTTTTTTGGGTGGCAAAAATAAAAATGATGAAAAAAACAGCTGCAGCCGCCAACAGGATCGCCAAGGTTTTTTTCATGCGCTGCGCTCCGGCATTGCGATTTTTTAGGACATGATAGCCACATAACCTGGGCTTGTCAACATGACGGATTTGACAGATTACACTTAGAAGGTTATATTTCTGACCATGAAAATCAATACCAAGATCCGATATGGCTTACGCATGCTGATCGCCATCGCCCAGGGCGGGAAGTTAATGAATACGACCGAATTGGGGGACGGCATGCATGTGTCCCCGAAATACCTCAGGAAATTGGCTGGCCCGCTCGAAAAGGCCGGGTTGATCAAAAGCGTTCAGGGCATTTATGGGGGCTATGCGTTGAATCAAAAACCCGAGGAAATCACTTTGCTGATGCTGATGGATGCTTTTAATGAGAGGGTATTGCTTACCGATTGCCTGCTGGGCAAAAAATGTGAGTTAAAGGACTCCTGTCTGGCCAAACAAGTGTGGGAAATGCTTGAAAAAACCATAGAAAAGCACTTTTTACCAATATCTCTCCGGGACATTCTTGAAAATAAGGTGGGAAAAGGCTGAATTTTCCAGGATGCAACCAGGAACTCGTTTTTGGGGAGTGGCAGGTTGACAGTTCGGCTTAAATATAGTATATACAAAACAAGGAAAGATGACCAAATATGGCACTTTATTACTAATCTGCTTATCCCTGTTTTTTTCTAATGCCTTTTGCCAGGATGATTTTTTAAAGATCGAATGCGGGGTTGCCCCCCGATCGATCCTTCAAGGCAACGAGGGATTGCTGAAGATCAAAATCGATGTGCGCAATGGCATCAAAATATCCGCCAATCCTGAATTCATGATACGCCTGGATGAAAACGAAAACCTGTCTTTTTCCAAAATATTTTTTGCCGGTTCAGAATTGAACCTGCCGACCACCCAGGAGAAAGAGGGAATTTTCCTGGATCCGCAAAAGGAGATCGAAGTTCCCTTCAAACTCAATGAAAGCGCGCTGATCGGCAGCCTGACCGTCAGCGGCGAAGTGATCTTTACCATGCTATTTCAGGACAGCTGGTCCGTGAAAACCACCCAGAAATTCACGGCCAATTTTTATTCCCGCAGAAACTACAAGATCAAGAAAAAATGAATTCCGGTCAGAGCATGTTTCGTTCTTGGTACCAGCGGATCGTTTCCTGCAAAGCTTCAAGGAATGGGATTTGGGGTTGAAAATGAAGCAAGCTTTCGATTTTTCCGGTCGAACACACCCATTCCGGGAATTTCATTTCATTGAACTTGTCCCGGTTGAAA
This sequence comes from Candidatus Aminicenantota bacterium, assembly GCA_018262835.1. Taxonomy (GTDB): domain Bacteria; phylum Acidobacteriota; class Aminicenantia; order UBA2199; family UBA2199; genus UBA2199. The sequence goes on along the minus strand of JADFDP010000006.1, from coordinate 55,222 downwards.
ATGGCTTTTCTTTTAAAAGCGCGTATGCGGATTTCGGAAAGCTCGGCCAGGCCCCGGCCCAGAATTTCCGGGATCATGATTTTTCTTGTTTTTTTTCTTCCCAGCAGCCGGGAAACTTCCTCCAGAAAGTTCTGCCATTCAACCGGTTCCGCGTTGGCGATATAAAAAATTTCATTTTGACAGAGGCTGGCGGCGACAGCGATCATGCCACGCACTAAATCTTTCACGTATATCACCGAATACCGGCGTTCTTTTTTGCCCAGCAGGGGGATAATCCCCTTACGGACCATGCGGAAGGCATCCAGCATATCCATGTCGCCGGGTCCGAAAACGATCGGGGCCCTGATGATGATATGGGGAGCCGGGCAATGTTCAGAAAAAAGCTTTTCCTGGGCCAACTTGCTTTTTCCATACAATGAGATCGGGTGGGCCGGCATTTCTTCCCGCAAAACCCCCTGTTCGCGATTGGGACCGGCCGCGGCCAATGAAGAGAGCAGAACCACTTTCCTTAAATTTTTCAGCGGCTGCAATTTCTCCAAAAGGGATAGCGTGCCCTCATGATTGATATGGACAAACTCTTGCGGAGAAATGATCTTGGTCAAAGCGGCCAGATGGAAAACCAGTTCAATGTCAGCAGGAAACGGTTCCGAACGGAAAAGGTCTCCGTGGATGGCGGTAATACTATCCTTAAATGCGCAACTTTTCAATTTGGCGCTGTCACGGATCAGGGCGTACACCTGGTGGCGGTTGTCTTCAAGCAGCTCGCTGATCAGATGGCTGCCGATGAATCCCGTACCCCCGGTTACCAGTATTTTCATGGAGCAATTTTATATAATCCGTCTCAAATATGCAAACGAGGAGTGAAACATGGATGTTTTTAAAAAATGTTACGAATTCACGACCGTGGATGAACACAAAAAGGCCGGTCTTTATCCTTATTTTACGGAAATCGAAAGAGTGGAAGGCAATTATGTGTGGGTCAACGGGAAAAAAATCCTCATGGTGGGTTCCAACAACTATCTGGGGCTCTTCGATGATCCCAAGATCAAGGCGTCGGCAATTGCCGCAGTGGAAAAATATGGTACATCCACATGCGGTTCCCGGTTTTTGAACGGGACCTACTCCCTCCATGTCGAGCTGGAAAGAAAACTGGCCCAATTCATGGGCAAGGACGAAGCCCTGACTTTTTCAACCGGAATGCAGACCAACCTGGGGACTATATCGGCTTTGGCCGGCCGTCACGATACCATCATTCTGGACCGCATGGTCCATGCTTCGATCATGGACGCCGTCCGCCTTTCCTATGCCCATATCGCCAAATTCAAACACAATGACATGAACGACCTTGAAGACAAATTGGCCCATCAGCCTGAAGAAAAAGGAAAATTAATCATCGTGGACGGAGTTTTCAGCATGGAGGGCGATCTTTCCAACCTGCCGCAGATCGTCAAATTGGCCAAAAAATACCATGCCCGTCTGATGGTTGATGACGCCCATGGCGTTGGCGTCATGGGTGAAAGGGGGCGGGGCACGGCCGAGCATTTCGGCCTGGTCGATGAAGTCGACCTGATCATGACGACTTTTTCCAAATCGTTTGCATCACTGGGCGGGTTTGTGGCGGGCGACAGCAAGATCATTCAATACATCAAGCATCACGCCCGTTCACTGATTTTTTCCGCTTCCATCACTCCGGCCGCTTTGGGAGCCGCACATAAGGCTTTGGAAATCATCCAGACCGAGCCGTGGCGCCGAAAACGCTTGTGGGAAATCACCCAGATCATGAATAAGGAATTGACGGCCATGGGCTATCATACCGGCAACACCGCAACGCCCATCATCCCGGTCTTCATTCACGATATTGAAAAAACCTTCATGTTGTGGAAATTCTTGCGTGACTACGGTGTATTCACCAATCCGGTCATCGCTCCGGCCGTCCCGCCCGAGGATTCCCTGATTCGGACTTCCTTCACGGCCACCCACACCGATGAGGACCTGGATTTCATCCTGAAGGGTTTCAAGCAAGGCGGAAAATCATTGGGGTTGATCTGACGGCCAAGGGCTGATCAAAAAAATCAACTGCCCAGTGGACATCAGCGCGGTTGTCGTCAGTTTCAATTCTGAAAAGTTCTTAAAGCAGAATTTCGATTCTCTTTTCAGGCAAACGGTCGCTTTCAAACAGGTGATCGTAGTGGACAATGCGTCCAGCGACGGGTCCTCGGCTGTCATGGGCATGTTTCCCATGCTGGAAAGAGTCGAACTGCCGGTCAATGCCGGCTATGCCGCCGCAGCCAATTTGGGAATTCGCCGGGCGGACTCCGACCTGGTATTGGTGGCCAACTCCGATATCTTCTTGGACAAGGAATTCAATTGCCGGGTTTTGGAGTTTTTTTCCGGCCACCCGCAAGCAGGATTGCTCTCCCCGCTTATTCTTCGTTTTGACGGCGGGACCATCGATTCGGCCGGGCAACTCTGTTCCCGGGCCCTGTATCCCCGCGAGGCTGGGTTCAATCAAAAGCTGACGCGTACTTGTCTTTCTGAAAGGGAGGTGTTTTCCGTCTGCGGAGCAGCGACTGTTTTTTCGAGGAGCGCTTTGGAGAAATTAAAGATCGGTAGCGAATATTATGACGAGGATTTTTTCATGTTCTGGGAGGATTTTGACATCGGCTGGCGGGCCAAGCTCCTGGGCTTGAAAACTTTTTTTACGCCCCACGCCGTGGCCTATCATTTTCGCAGTGCCACTCTTAAAAAGACATGGTGGTCGCATTTTTCCCTTGCCTTGGCGCGGCCTGCGCCACTGCGCTTTCATCTTGTGAAGAATCGCTACTTGACCCTGATCAAGAATTTTCGTTTCAGCCAATTCTGGTGGGCGCTCCCTTTCGTCATCGGCAAAGACCTGATGTGGGTCGGTGCGTTGACAATCGGTTCTCCCAAAATTATAATCGCCCTGGTCCGTTCGCGGGGAATTTTTAAACGGGCATTGAAAAAAAGGAAAAATATAAAAAGCCATGAATGAGATTGTCCTTGTTTTCGCGTTTGTCCTTTCTTTCCTGCTGACGCTTTATGGCACCCCCTTGGCCCAACGGGTGGCTTTTCGCTACCAGCTCCTGGACCACCCCGACGGCAAGCTGAAAAAGCATGAGCAGCCTGTGCCCTATATGGGCGGTGTGATCGTTTATTTTTCCTTTATTTCTCCGATCAGCCTGGTATTTGCTTTCAACCAACAATTGCTGGGAATTCTTTTTGCCAGTTCCATTTTGCTGCTGGTGGGATTGTTCGATGATTTCAAGGCCATCACCCCCGGAATAAAATTTCTTTTTCAGGTTTTGGTTACCTATATTTTGCTTAAGAGCGGCATCCTCATTGATCTGAAATTTTTCCCGCACTGGCTGGATCTGGGGCTTTCATTTCTTTGGATTCTGACCGTGATCAACGCTTTCAATATCATCGACATCATGGACGGGTTGGCCGCGTCCATCGGCGCCATAAGCGCCCTGACGATTTTCATCATATCGCTTTATACCAGCGACTTTCTGATCTCCATCCTGGCCATCAGCCTGGCCGCGGCTTTGCTGGCCTTTCTCAAGTTCAACTGGGAGCCGGCCCGGATCTTTCTGGGAGATGCCGGCAGCATGATCCTGGGGTTGATCATCGGTTCGTTGACCATGATGGTCAGTTATACGCGCATCAACAAGCTGGCCTTTGTATCCAGCCTGTTCATCCTGGGCATTCCGCTGTTTGATCTCGCCTACGTCAGTATTTTGCGGATCATGAAAGGGAAAATGCCTTTTTGGGGGAGTCCCGACCATTTTGCCCTGCGTTTGCGGAAAAAAAAGAATTGGTCTTCCCGGGAAACCGTCACGGCTATTGTCGGACTGCAATTGCTGCTTTCCGGAGCGGTCCTTGTCAATTTTTTCTCTACGCCCGGGATCACCCTGTTCTTCAGCGTTTTCTTTGTCGTTTTTTTCTTGGCTCTGGGCGTGGTTCTGGCACGCGTCAAAATGGAATGAACATCGTCATCGGGGCGGGAATATCCGGCTTGAGCGTGGGCCAGGCGCTTGATGGAGAATTGCTGATCCTGGAAAAAAACGATGTGCCCGGCGGCTTGTGCGGACAATACCGGGCCAACGGTTTTGCTTTTGATTATGGCGGCCATTACTTCCATTTTCAAAACAAGCCCGCTGTCCAGGCGCACGTGGAAAAGTTTCAGGAATTCAGGAAGTACCGGCGCAACAGCAAAATTTTCATGCTGGAGCGCTTCATCCCCTATTCGCTGCAATACCATCTCGCCTATCTGCCCGCCCGCCAGCGAAATCTGATCCTGGGCGAAATTTGCCGGGGCCGGGGAGGGCCCGGCAAAGATCTGGAGAAATTCCTGCTGGCCAGTTTCGGCAAGCATTTTTATCAGCTTTTTTTTAAACCGTATCTGTTAAAATTTTACCACCGGCCTTTGTCGGGACTGCTCCCGGACATGGACAAGGGAAGCATTCCGGTTCCCAAATTGGCGGATGTATTGTCGGGTTCGCGGGAAAAAAAATATTTTTCTGAGGGCTACAACCCGCTTTTTTATTATCCCCGCCAATCGCTGCAGAAATTCATTGAAAACTACAGCCAGCCGGTCCGGGGAAAAATCAAGTTTTCTGAAGGGGTCACGCGCATCGACGCGCGCCAAAAAAAGCTGGTCACCACCGGCGGGACATATGGTTACGATCACCTGGTCAGCACCATGCCTTTAAAAGAGCTTTTGGCCATGATCACGCCGGCGCCTCCTTTTCCCAGGCAGCAGCTGCAGAATATTTCCACCCTGGTGGTCAATGCGGTGCTGGCCCGCCGCCGCCGTCGTTTTCATTGGCTCTATCTTCCGGAAAAGGAGTTTCCCTTTTATCGGGTCGGATATTATCCCGGCGGGCAGTCGGTCTCCGTGTATTTGGAAAAAACACTCGCAGCTGCCGGGCCGATGGATGGCTCAAGGATATGCCAAGAAATAGCGCTGACCCTGCTCAAGGTCGGGATGGTTTCCCGGCCGGGTGAAATTCTGTTTCATGACCTGAAGAAGATTCCCGTTTCCTATGTGGTTTTTGACCGCAACTGGCCGCGCCTGGTGCCGGCGATCCTTTCATACCTTCGCCGGCAGGGAATTTATTCCATCGGCCGCTACGGCAGTTGGGATTACTCTTCCATGGCCGATGACATCCAAATGGCTTGGGACACGGCCGCCCTGATCCGCCCGTGAAGAGCAATTCGCGAATCATCGTCGTTCACCTGATCACGAAACTGGAACTGGGCGGAGCGCAGCTCAACACGATATATACGGCCGAGCATCTCGATCCTCTGCGTTTCGATGTTTATCTGCTCTGCGGCGGAGGTGGATTGCTGAAAAGCCGGCTGGTTAACCAAGGCCGCCTCATCACCTTGCCGGCTCTGTCCAGAGAGATACGTTTCGGCAAGGACTTGTGGGCGCTTTTTTCGCTCATGCGGATTTTTAAATGCCTTCGGCCGCAGATCGTTCACACGCACTCATCCAAAGCCGGCATCCTCGGCCGTCTGGCCGCGCGCCTGGCCGGAATTCCGGTCATCATTCATTCGGTGCACGGTTTTTCCTTCTCCCCTTTCCAGTCTTTTTTCAAGCGGAATTTTTTCCTGCTGGCGGAAAAATTCTGCAGCCGCCTGACCAGCCATTTCATTTTTGTCGCCCAAAGCGATATCCGGTTGGCCCGGGATAAAAAATTGGTCGCAGCCAATTTTTCATTGATCCGCAGCGGTTTTCCCTTGAAAAAATTCATCGGCCCCCCCGACGATCTGGCGATTCTGAAAAAGAAATATGATTTGCCGGATGGCCATTTTGTCTGCGGCGTCGTTGCGCCTTTTAAACCACAAAAAGGTCTTTTTCACCTGGTTGAAATCGCGGCCCGCGTCATCAGGCAAAATCCGGAGGTTATTTTTTTCATTGCCGGCGACGGCGAGCAGCGTCAGGAACTGGAGAATGAGCTGCAGCGGCGTGGGATTGCCCGGAATTTTCGTTTGCCCGGATTCATCAAGGATGTGGAAAGTGCCATGGATTGTTTTGACATCGGGGTTTCCACCGCTCTTTGGGAAGGACTGCCCCAGAGCTTGGTGCAGCTCCGTTTGAAAAAAAAGGCCGTAGTGGCCAGCGCTATACCCGGAAACAGCGAAGTGATTCGCGATGGAGTGAATGGCTACTTGGTGGCGGCAAACGACCATGAACGCTTTGCTTCCGCAATTTTGAAACTGACCGCGGATCCGGTTTTACGAAAGCAGCTGGGTGATTATGATGGCGAGGATTTCAGTGAATGGGACGTTGCCGTGATGGTTTCCCGCCAGGAAGAACTGTATCAACGCTTGCTGCTGCTCTCCAGGTTTGAAGCATAGATTAATTCAGGAGCAGAAAAACAGCCAATCGCTTGGGATTCCCGCCGCGCGGGAAAAACTGGCCGGGATCGCCGGTTCCCAAAAAAATTTTTCTGATCCGTGTCTCTTTGCTTTACATTTTTTCGGCAGCCATATACAATGAATGGGTTGCGGAAATGGGGCAATCCCCATGCTGCAAACCAACTAGGGAGGTCATAATGAAAGGAAACAAAAAACTGATCGGGACGCTGAATGCGCTGCTTGCCGATGAACTGACGGCCGTCAACCAATACATGGTGCATTCGGAAATGAACGCAAACTGGGGCTATGAAAAATTGCATAAGCACTTTGAAAAAAGGGCGATCGATGAAATGAAGCACGCCGAAAAGCTTATCGGACGGATTCTTTTCCTGGAGGGGCTGCCCTTGGTTTCCAATTTGAAAAAAATCACCATCGGCGCCGATATCACCAAGCAGTTGATCAATGATCATGCCGCCGAAGCGGATGCCATCTTTGCCTATAACGCCGCCATCAAATTGGCCGGTGAACTGGCTGATTTTGCCACGCGGGAAATCCTGGAAAAGATCCTGAACGATGAAGACGCGCATATCGATAAAATCGAGGAATTGCAGGACCAGCTGGGGCACATGGGGGCGGCGATCTTTCTCACCACCCAGGTCTGAGTTTCAAGGAACTTTACTTCAAGTCAGCCGCATTTCCCGCAGGCGGGCGACCCGCTCCTCGATTGGCGGATGGGTCGAAAAAAGGGAGAGCAGGCTTTTGCCGCTCAGGGGCGAAACGATGAATAGGTGCGCTGTCTGCCCGGTGGCCTGCAGCGGCAGCCTCCTGGAATAAACGGCAAGCTTTTCCAGTGCGGAGGCCAAGCCTTCGGGATTGTGCGTCAGTTGGGCGGCTCCGGCGTCGGCTTTGTATTCGCGGGAGCGGGAAATGGCCATTTGTATGACGGTGGCGGCCAAGGGAGCCAATATGGCCATCAGGATCATGCCCAAGGCACCGCCGCGGTTGTTTTCGTCGTGGCCTCCGGAAAACAAACCCAGCCAGCGCATTTGATAACCCAGGAACATAATGGCGCCGGCCAGGGTGGCGGCGATGGTGGCCAGCAAGGTATCGCGGTTGATGACGTGGGTCAGTTCGTGGGCTACGACCCCTTGCAATTCCGCCTCGCCCATCAATTGGATGATCCCGCGGGAAAGGGCAATGACCGCTTTGGCCGGATTGCGGCCGGTGGCAAAGGCATTGGGAGAATCTTGCTCGAACACGTATATGCTGGGCATGGGAGTTCGCGCCTGCTGCGAAAGCCCGCGCACCATGGCGTATACCCGCGGCGCCTCGCTCTCGGGCAATTCGCTTGCCCGGTAGGCCTTGAGAACGATTTTATCAGAAAACCAGTAGGCGGCAAAATTCATCAGACCGGCGAATACCAGGGCCAGCAGCATGCCCTGACGCCCGCCGGCCATGCCGCCGATAAACAAAAAAATTCCGGTAAGGGCACCGAGGAGCAAGACGGTTTTCATGTTATTCATGCTTTGCCTCCAAATTGTCCTTGGCCAGGACCACCACTTTTTCGGTTTTCTTCATCAGCCAAAGATTTTCGCGCGCTTTTTTTTCCAGAGCCAAAGGGTTTTCCTTGAGCAATTCAATCTCTTGGCTTAATTTTTGCTTTTCCAATTCCAGTTTTTTTATGGTCTGCTGCAAGACCTTGATTTGTTTTTGAGTCTTGATGATTTCAACGACTCCCCGGTCACCGAATACAAATGCCAGGATCAGAATGAACAGGAAGAAGATCAAAAGCATGGCAAGCCCGCGCGCCTGGATTGGGGAATTCCCCTTTTTTTCGTTCAAGCGTCCCGATTCCTCCGCATGCAAATCTTGCCTCGACATTTTTGTTAAAATAACACAAATTCCGGCTGGATGCAACCGCATGTCGTCGAAAATGCCGATAGGTATTTGCTTTATTTGGAGCGCTTGCCTTTTTTGCACCCGGAAACGGGCCGGGAAAATTGACAAGCGGCTTATATTATATTAAAATTTTTCCATGCGGGAACCAAATGAAAACCGGGCGCTTTTCGATTCGTTGCCGGGATCCACTCTCTGGTCAGCAATGATGTTTTGGACTTAAGCAGGGGGGCATATGGAAGTGGATGAAGACAAGGGAAGTATTGGTTATGTTCCGGATGACAGCGAACAGGAAGCGGATGAAGCCAAAATCCGTGACAAAGGCGCCCATGATGATGCCAGCCACAAGAAAAGAAATGCTGCCAAAAAGGCCCACCACAAAGCCCATGAGCCCGAAGACACCTTGCAGAAAGTTCAGGCTGAACGCGACGAATTCAAGGATAAATATCTGCGCGGACTGGCCGATATGGATAATTTTCGCAAGCGGATGAAAAAAGAAAAGGAAGAATATCAGAAATATGTGCTCAACGATTTCTTTATCGACCTGCTGCAGATATATGACAATTTGGAGAGGGCCTTGAAGGCCAAAGGCCTGGATACCGATAAAGGGATCCTTTCCGGAGTTGAAATGATCCGCAGGCAGTTTTTGGATTTGCTTAAGAAAAACCAGGTGTTGGAGGTCGACGCCCTGGGCAAGCACTTCGATCCGGCCTTTCACGAGGCATTGAGCAAGGAGGAGCGGGAAGGCATTACCCAGCCGGTGGTCGTGGAAATTTACCAGAAAGGGTTTACCTACAATGAAAAATTGCTGCGCCCGGTTCTGACCAAGGTCGCGATTCCGGCTGTAAAAAACAACCCGCAGGAAACCGAATCCAAACCATAATGAGCAAAAATATTGGCATCGATCTGGGCACGACGAATTCCTGCATCAGTTACCTTGAAGGTCGTGAAGCCCTGATCGTGCCCAATCCCGAGGGTGCCAGGGTGATCCCGTCCGTGATCGCCCAGACGCATGAAAAAAAGCGGATTTTCGGCAACGCCGCCAAGCGGCAAATGATTACCAACAGCAAGAACACCATCTGGGGGATCAAGCGCTTGATCGGCCGAAAATTCGACAGTCCGGAAATCAAGGAGATCGGCAAAAGAGTCGGTTATGATATTGTGGAAGCGGGGAACGGGGATATCAAGGTCAAATTGGCGGAAAACCTGTATTCAACCGAGGAAATTTCCGGCATGTTCCTCGGTTACTTGAAGAATATCGCCGAAAATTATTTGGGGGAGGCCCTTGGCGACGCGGTCATTACCGTCCCTGCTTTTTTCAATGATGCCCAAAGGCAGGCCACCAAGGTGGCCGGGGAAATCGCCGGATTGAACGTCACGCGCATCATCAACGAGCCCACGGCGGCACTGATCGCCTACGGGCACAAAATCAAGAAAAACGGCCTGTACGCCGTTTACGATCTGGGGGGCGGCACTTTTGACATTTCCATCGTTGAAGTCAACGGCGACATATATAAAGTGATTTCCACCCTGGGTGACACTTTTTTAGGGGGCAGTGATTTTGACGCCCAGATCTGCGACTGGATTTTCCATGAGGTTGAAAGGGAGACCACGGTCGACCTGCGCGACAGCAAGGACATCGTACAGCGGGTGATCCAGATCGCCGAAAAAGCCAAAATTGAATTGTCTTTCGATCAGGAAACCCTGGTCTCGATACCCTATCTGCACCATTTCAGCGATGGTTCGAACTATCATTTCCAGAAAAAATTGACGCGGCCCCAGTTGGAATCCTTTACCATGGATTTCATTGACCGTACCCTGGTTTTGATAAAGCGTTCGTTAAGCGATATCAATGTCAAGCCCGAGCAGATCGAGCGGGTCATTTTGGTGGGCGGTCAGAGCCGCATGCCCATTATTTTTCAGAAATTATCTGATTTTTTCGGCAAACCTCCCGACATTCAGATCAATCCCGAAGAAGCCGTCGCCCAGGGAGCGGCCCTGCAGGCCGAAATCATCAAGGGCAAGGTTCGCGATTTGCTGTTGCTCGACGTCACCCCGCTTTCTCTGGGAGTGGAGACCAAGGGCGACACGTTCACCAAGATCATTGAACGCAACTCCACGATTCCCACAAAAAAGTCCATGATTTTCACCACCATCACCGATAACCAGACAACGGTCAAGATTCACGTGCTCCAGGGAGAAAGGGCAACGGCTTCGGGCAACAAATCACTTGGTTTCTTCAATTTGGTCGGTATCCCCCAGACCTTGAAGGGCATCCCGCAAATTGAAGTCACTTTTGAGATAGATGCCAATGGCATTGTCAGGGCTTCGGCTCAGGACAAGGCGACCGGTCTCAGCCAAAGCATGAAGATCCAGCCATCCAGCGGCTTGTCGCCTGAAGAAATCGAAAAAATCATCCAGGACGCCCAAAAATATGAAGAAAAGGACAAAGCGGAATTAAGGCTGACCAGAGACAAATTGCAACTGAAGGAGGAGTGGGAAACAGTCAAGTTTTATTACCAGCGTTATATTGAAAAATTGTCTCCGCATGACGGCGCCGAAATCGATTCACTGATCACCCGCACCGAAAAAGCCCTGGAAGGCGACGACATGGAATTGCTGGAAAACCTTTTAAAAAAAATGAAAAACTATCGCGTCATGATCAACAGCATCCTCACTGCTGAATTTTCCAAGTAACCGCGCATGGCCAAAAAAGAGTATTACCAGATTTTGGGAGTGAACCGCAATGCCAGCGCCGAAGAGATAAAAAAAGCATATCGCAAGCTGGCCCTGCAGCATCACCCTGACCGCAATCACGATAATCCGGAAGCGGAAGAGAAATTCAAAGAGGCCTCGGAAGCCTATTCGGTCCTGGGAAATAGTGAGAAAAGGCAGATCTATGACCAATATGGTGTGGAAGGGTTGCGGGCCGGTGGCGGCGGCCAGGATTTTGGTTTTTTTTCTGATTCTATTTTTTCCGATTTTGGCGATATTTTGGGCGACTTGTTCGGTTTTGGCGGATCCTTTTCGGGAGGCCGGCAGCGCGGGGGACCGCGCAAGGGAAACGATTTGGGCCTGGAGGTGGCGCTGACCCTTGAAGAATCATTTCTGGGCGTGGAAAGGGAAATTGAGGTCGAACGGGAAGGGAACTGCGATGTTTGCGGCGGATCCGGGTGCGAGCCCGGGAAAGGCGCGGATGTTTGCCGCAAATGCGGCGGCACCGGCAATGTGCGGATATCCCAGGGTTTTTTTTCTGTGGCTACGACCTGCTCCACCTGCCAGGGCCGCGGCCGGGTCATCACCCATCCCTGTAAAAAATGCCGGGGCCAGGGACGGCGACTGGAATCCAAAAAAATCAAAGTGACCTTTCCGGCCGGGATTGACGAGGGCAACCGCCTGCGGGTGTCGGGTGAAGGCGAGGGCGGCAGAGAGGGCGGAGCTTCAGGGGATCTGTTTATCATGGTAAGGGTCAAGCCGGACAAGTATTTTCAAAGGCACGGCAATGATCTGCTCTACCCATTGCCGGTCAGTTTTTCCCAGGCCGCGCTCGGCGACCATGTCAGCATCAAGACATATGAGGGAACTGAAAAAATAGTAATCCCCCCAGCGGCCCAGAGCGGGCAGGTGCTGAAGATAAAAAACAAGGGATTCCGGCAGGTCAATCGCTGGAGCCGGGGCGATCTGCTGATCCAGATCAACGTTGTGACCCCCCAAGCCCTTTCCCGCCAGGAAACCGAGTTGTTCAAAAAACTGCGCGAAATGGAAGCTGGCAAAGGGCAAACTCTTTTCGGAAATGACCGGATCAATTAATGGGCCAGCGGCGTTTTTTTTCCCCAAATGATGTGGTCAACGATCAGGTGACCATTGATGGTGAGGAATACCATCATATAGCCAATGTCATGCGCTGCCGTCCCGGGGATGAGTTGGAGATCGTCAACGGCCGGGGACGCTTGCTGCATGGCCGCATCACCGCCTTGAAAAGCCGTTGCCTGCAGGTCCATGTCCGCCAATATGAAGATTTTCCCGCGCCGGCAACGCGGGTCATCATCGCCCCTTCGTTGACCAAGGGGCATGCCATGAATTGGCTGATCGAGAAATTGACGGAAATGGGCGTGGATGAGATCCGGCCGCTTCTTTGCGAGCGTACCGATGTTGCTTGCAGCGCCGCTCAAATACGGCGTTGGGAAAAGATCGCCGCCCAGTCACTCAAGGTCAACAAGAAATATTGGCTGACCCGGATATTCCCTCCCGTCTCGCCGGCCGCAATGGTTGAGCAGTCCGGAAACATTCCGGGAAAAATTATGCTGGATATCGATGCGCAAAAAAAATCCGGGCTGGCTTTCTCCTTTCCGGTTTTGGCCCTAATCGGTCCTCCCGGAGATTTTACTGAAGCCGAAAAAGAGAATTTCCGCAAAAATGATTTTATCCCGGTCTTGATCAATGACTGCATCCTGAAAACCGAAACCGCCGCTCTGGCAATCGCCGCCATTTTGAAAAATGATTGAATTGAAAGGGCAGATCGGTAAATACAAGATATTGAAGAAGTTGGGCAGCGGCGGCTTCGGCACGGTTTATCTGGCCGAAGACACCATTTTGAAATGCCAGCGGGCGTTGAAGATTCCGCACCGCACCAGCACCCAGACCGACAAACTGCTGCAGGAATCCATCCTGCAGACCCGGCTTCTGGATCATCCGCACATCGTCAAATTGCTTACGGTTGACATAATCGACGGAATTTTGATCATGGTCATGGAGTACATTGAAGGCACGGACCTGGAAAAGATCCTTGATAAATCCAGTACCCTGGAGATCAAGACCGCCCTGAAATACTTCAAGCAGATCCTGTCGGCGCTGGCTTTCGCCCACCAGAAATCGGTGATCCACCGCGATATCCGACCTTCCAATATTTTAATCAACCTGGACAATGAAGTGAAGATCGCCGATTTCGGCACTTCAACCCTGCTGCAGGAAAAACAGTTCGCCACCACCAAAATCGGATCCCCGCCCTACATGGCCCCGGAACAGTTCGAGGGCAAGGCGGTTTTCGCCTCGGACATCTACTCGGCGGGAAGCCTGTTTTATGAGATGGTGACCGGTTTTCCGCCCATCGTCCTGGCCAATCCCATGGAAATCTACAAAAAGGCCAAAGCCGGCCAGTGGGTGCCCCTGGCGCAAAAAAACTCTTCCGTGTCCCCGGAATTGAATTTTGTGATCATGAAAACCATGGCCGCCGACTTAAAAACCCGCTACGCCCTGGCAACGGAAGTGCTGAACGATCTGGAGCACATGGCCAACAAGAACCGCGACTATGCCAGCGAAATGAAGGACATCCAGAAGCGCATCCAGGCCCGGGAAAGCCGCACCGACCATGTCTGCTGGAACTGCCGCAAGGCCACGGGCCGGCGCGTCAAGACCTGCCCCTATTGCGGCGAAGAGCAGTAGGCGCGAACCGGACTCCGGAAATCCCGTCCTTTCTGCCGAGGCAAAGAGCCGGCTGAGCCCACCGGGACTTGCCAAAAACCAGGCTTGCGGCGATAATGCGGCAGAGGAGCGACCATGGAACGAGAAGAACTATTCAGAAAGATCAGCGTGGAAAATGAAAAGAAAATGGTGCTGCTGGTATTGGACGGATTGGGCGGCTTGCCGGTCAAAGGCCGGACCGAACTGGAAACGGCCCGCACGCCGAACCTGGACCTGCTGGCCTCGGAGAGCGAGTTGGGGCTCAGCCACCCTATCGCCCCGGGCATCACCCCGGGCAGCGGTCCGGCCCACCTTTCTCTTTTCGGCTACGACCCGCTCAAATATGAGATTGGCCGGGGCGTACTCGAAGCCTTGGGGGTGGGGGTCGCGATCGGCGCCGACAGCGTGGCCGTACGCGGCAACTTTGCCACTCTGGAAAACGGTCTGATCAGCGATCGCCGCGCCGGCCGCATTCCCAGCGAAAAAAATCGCGAGATCATCGCTTATTTGCGCGAGAGGATAAAAAAGATCGAGGATATCGAGATTGGCCTCTTCCCAGGGGAAGAACACCGTTTCGTCCTTGTCATGAGCGGCGCCGGCCTGAGCGACCAGCTGAGCGATGCCGATCCCGAAGCCGTCGGCCGGCCGATCCTGTATGCCCGGGCCAAAAGCGAGGCGGCCGCAAAGACGGCCCGTGTCGTCAACCTGTTCATCGACCGCTTGACCGCGGAACTGGCCGCTTTCCGCCCGGCCAACACCTGCCTGCTGCGCGGCTTCGCCCAATACCCGGCCATTCCCTCGCTGGGGGAATTGTTCAAGCTGAAGGCGGCGGCCATTGCGGTCTACCCTATGTACAAGGGCCTGGCCCAGCTGGTGGGCATGGATATTTTGGAAACCGGCCGCTCCATCCAGGACCAGACCGCTTCCCTGAAAAGGCATTACGCCGATTACGATTTCTTTTTTATGCATGTCAAAAAAACGGATTCTTACGGAGAGGACGGCAATTTTGCGGGCAAGGTTTCGGTCATCGAGGAATTCGACCATTGGCTGCCCGAGATCCTCGAACTCACTCCCGACGTCCTGGTCGTGACCGGCGACCATTCCACGCCGGCTGTGCTGAAAGCCCATTCCTGGCATCCCAACCCGGTGTTGCTCAAGGCGGCTTTTCAGCGGCAGCTGCCGCCCGACGGGCGTTTTCTGGACGTTATAACGGTCGCCGATCATCCGGCCCAGGGCAGCGGCAAGGCCGGGGTGGTGGACCGCCGGTACAAATTCTGTGAAAAAACATGTGCCGGGGGCGTTTTGGGAACGTTCAGCGCCATGGATGTTTTGCCCCTGATGATGGCCAATGCCCTGAAGTTGAAAAAATACGGAGCCTGAACCCGTGCCTTATCTTAAAATGGAAGTCGGTGAACTGCAGACCAATGCCTATTTTTTTTATTCGGTTTCCAACCGCCATTGCTTTGTGATCGATCCCGGAGCCGAAACGGAAAAAATCCTTGCCCTGATCGAGCGGGAAAAGCTTCTGCCCCAGGCCGTGATCCTGACCCACGGCCATGCCGACCACGTTGGGGCTGTCGCCGAGTTGCTCGTTCATTTTCACATCCCCCTCTGGCTTCATGCTGCCGATGAAAAAGAGATGCGCTCCCAGGTCAACCGTGAATTTGCCGCCCTGTTCGGGATCGCCCTGCCTCTGCCGGCCAACCGCCTTTTGACCGGCGGGGAAGAACTCACGGTCGGCGATCTCTGCCTGAAAGTCGTCCACAGCCCAGGCCATTCTGCCGGATCCATTCTGCTCTACGGCGAGGGGCTGCTTTTTACCGGGGATACTCTTTTTAAGGATGATGTCGGCCGCACCGACCTGCCCGGCGGGGACGAAGGGCAGTTGCGGGGCTCGCTGGACAAGATCAGGAAATTTCCTGCGGCCACCGTCATTTTGCCCGGTCACGGGGACGCCAGTACCCTGGAAAGGGAACTGAAAAGCAACCCTTACCTCTGAGCATGGTTGAACCCGCTTCCCCGCGTTCGCCCCTGGATCAATTTTTACTTTATCTGGAATTCGAGAAAGGGTTCGCTGCCAACACGATCCTGTCTTACCGCCAGGAACTGGAAAAGTTTTTCTCCTTTTTAACAAAAAAGCATTTGGACTATCTGCATTTGGGCGAGAAAAATATTCTTGATTTCATCCGCCAACAAGGGCAGCGGGGCGGCGCCGTCTCTTCCCAGGCCCACCTGATCTCCGTACTGAAAAGTTTTTACCGCTACCTGCTCCAGGATGAACTGCTGGAATTCAGTCCGGTTTCCGCCGTCTCCCTGCCCAAGAAGTGGCTCAAGCTGCCCAAGTATCTTTCCATCGATGATGTTTCCCGCTTGCTGGAAACTCCGGATCGGTCCACGACATTCGGCAAAAGGGACAAGGCGGTTTTGGAGCTGATGTACGCCACGGGACTGCGGATTTCCGAAGTGGCCCAGCTAAAACTGGCAGACGTGTATCTGGACGAGGGGTTTTTACGCGTTTTGGGCAAGGGCGGGAAGGAGCGCATCGTGCCTTTCAATGAAGTGTCCCGGGATTGTTTGCGGGATTATCTTGAATTCAGTCGTCCGCTTCTGGTAAAACAGGCGAGGCCCGAGCAGGTTTTCGTGAATTACCATGGCGGGATGTTCAGCCGCCAGGGGCTGTGGAAGATGATCTCGGCCTATGGACAAAAGGCCGGCTTGGCCGGCCACCTGACCCCGCATGTCCTGCGGCACTCCTTTGCCACCCACCTGGTCGAAAAAGGAGCCGACCTGAGATCGGTGCAAATGCTGCTCGGGCACTCATCCATCACTACCACCGAGATTTATACCCACCTGGCCAAGGACCAGGTGAAAAAAGTATATGATCAGTTCCATCCGCGCAGCAAAAAAAAATGACCTGCCCTCAAACTGCAACAAGCGGGGGAGTCGGCTCCCCCGCGCGCTGCAATAATTAGAATTTGAAATATAACGTAAGGTAGGTGTAAAAATCGGCTTGAGGTTTGTCGCCGCTTTCAGGCGCGTCGTAAAAAACATACTTGACGTTGGGGATGATCTTTACATTATCGTTCAGCGACCAGCCGAGACCGGCCAGGAGCACATTGGCCTTGGCGTTGTTGGCCATGGGAATGTAATCGATCTTGCTGCCGTTGGCATTGGGATCGAGCAAACGGTCGTAGCGGGCGATAAGGTCCATTTTCTGGCACAGTTTGAACACGCCGAACAGGGATACGAATTTCATGTCGCTGCCGGTTTCGCCCTGCTTGGCGTGGCGATAGCCGAAATTGAGGCCGCTCCTTCCCCAATTGCCCTTCACTCCGGCAAAGGCCTGGAAGATATTGACGGAACTCTCATTGCCCAGGTTGATGTAATCGGCGTAAATTTCAAAAAACAATGCCGGAATGGGCTGAAAGTTGAGACGGGCATATGCCGCCTTGCCGTGGTCGGTTTCTGATTTGTTGTTGGATCCGTTTCCGAACACCAGGGTGTAAGTCAGCGTTTTTTTATTGTCCAGGGCTCCCTTCAGGCCAATGCCGAGATCGCGGGAATTGCCGAATTTAAAAAGGTCGATCGGAGTTTTTTCCATGGCGCGGTAGCCCCAAAAATCCTCTACATTGTCATACATGGGGGTGCCGATCAGGCCGAGCATCAGGGTATGCTTGCCGATCTTGGCGGACAGATAGGCGTCCTTGACAAAAGGAATCAGGGTCGTGGAGGTTTTGAAATCGCCCGGGCTGTTCATTTCCAGGCGGAAGCGCATGGCGATTTTGTCGGTCAGCGTGTTGTCGTAGGTGAAATAGATGCGCCGGAACCAGAAGCCGTTGTTGTCTTCGACAGCCGCGTCGTGATTATTGAACGCATAATAATAGTCGCCGAGCATCAGGCCGGAAAATTTGCTTTCGCCCCGCAGCCAAGTGGCGGAAGTGAGCAGCAGGCAAGCCGCCAGCGCCAGGATAGCATTCTTTTTCTTCATGATTCATCTCCTCTTGGTTCGGCCGTTGTTACTGGCCGATTTTGACCAGGGCCTGGGAAATTTTTCCGGCAGTGAGGCCGATATATCCTGCTTCGGGAACGAATTTCTGGCCTTCTTTCAATATCCATTTCATGAAAGCCGCGACCAGCTGCTTTTTGGGCTGGCCCTTGCAGACGAAGTACAGGTCCCTGGCCGGAGGGCTGGGATACTTGTCGTCGGCGATGGCGCTGACGATCGCGTCGCGGTTGGCGTAGAAATTTTCTTCCGGGTCGAGACGCCCGTTGGCGTTCAGATCGATGGGCAGAATCGCGGTCCCGGACATGGGCTTGAGGGTGGTTGCGTCATAGGCGTAATTAATGTTGTTGAAGCCTATGCCCAGCGCGTCCTTGCGCACGGCTTCGTTCAGTCCCGGGTCTCCGAAGACCCCGATGCCCAGAAGATCTTCTTGCTTTTTGCCTAAAAACAGGGCCCAGGTCTCGGCCGCGCCGCAGGAATCGGAGCGGGTGTAGACATGAACCTGCACGCTGCCTTTGCCGCCCAGGAGCTCATTCCAGGTTGGCGGTTCCTCGTTGAGCCAGATGCGGGTAAAATCAGTTTTTTTAATCCCCTTTTTTACAATTTCCTTGAACAGGGGGTTGTCCTGGTTGATGACCGGAACCACGGCGTCCTTGGTGACCGGAATGAACCAGGCTCCCTTTTGGATTTCCACCGGATGAATTTCGCGTGAAACCATTCCGATATCGACCATATCGGCCAGGGCATCGGCAATGCCCTTGCCGGCGCCGCCCGCAGAAATGTCGATGCGGACATCGGGATTGAGCTTGCGGAATTCCTCGGACCATTTTACCACCATGGGGTAAAGCGCCCAGGCTCCGGAAATGGTAATCGTGCCTTGCAGTTTCTGTCCGGCCTCTTTCTGGGCCGGCAGGGTCTGGGCGGCGAAATGTCCTAGCAGGGACAGAACCGCGAGAAGGGTGAGCATTTTTTTCATGTGATTTTCCTCCTACATGATTTTATTTTTGTGCTTTTGTTAAAGCGGCGCGCAGGCGATGTTTGGACTACAATCATAGTACAATTATATTACAATAAAATTGCGTGTCAATAGTTTTTTTAAAAAAAATTTTTTTGTTTTGCAATGAAAAGGAGATTTGAATTTCGGCAGGTTTTGGTCTACAATGGCAACGAGGTGATCCATGGAGCGAACCCTGGCCATAATCAAGCCTGATGCGGTGCAACGCCAGCTGGTCGGGGTGATCATCTCGGAAATTGAAAAAAATGATTTCCATATCGCTGCCATCACGACCCAACGCCTGACCGCCGCCCAGGCGGCGAGTTTCTACGATAAATACCGGGCCACGCCATTTTACGACAGCCTGGTGGCCACCATGTCCTCAGGGCAGCTCTTTGTCCTGCTCCTGGAAAAAGCCGACGCCATTCAAGCCTGGCGGCGGTTGATGGGGCCAACCGATCCTGAAAGGGCGGAGCCGGGGAGCTTGCGCCGCCGCTTTGCCATTGATCTGCAGCAAAACAGCGTCCATGGAGCCGATTCGCCGGAAACGGCAGAAAAAGAAATCAATTTTTTCTTTGGAGAGAGGGGATGAAAAATTTTCAAATCCGCAGCAAGATGGTCAACGGCGTGGCGGTCCTTTATTTGAAGGGTCATTTGGATGCCCACCAGGTGGCCCGTTTTGAAAAAGAACTCATCCGGCTGATCAAGGAGAACAATTTTAATATCCTGATCAACGGCCAGGATCTGAATTACATCACTTCGGCCGGGATGGGCATTATCATGGGCTACATCGATGAAGTTCGTGAGAAAGGCGGAGACATAAAATTGTGTTCGCTCTCCGATCGAGTATTTGAAACGTTTGATTTGGTCGGCTTTACCGAAATTTATGATTTCATCAAGGATGAGCAGGTAGCCATTGAAAAATTCAGCCATATTTCCCCAAAAGCCTGATTTTTCCATCACCATCCTTTCCCAGACCCAGCTGTTGAAGATGGTGGTTGAATTGACGCGGCACATTACCACCCTGTTCAATTTTCCTGCCGCCGAAGCGCAAAAAATATCGTTGGCCATTGACGAGGCCGTGACCAATGTCATCAAGCATTCCTACAACAATGAAACCGACCAGCATATCACCATCGAATATTTCCTGGCTCCCGGCGGCATTAAAATCCGTATTTTTTACCGCGGCCTGCCTCCGGACATTTCCGATGAAGAGATCAATGTCAGCAAGATGATCAAGAAAAAAAAGAAAGGCGGTCTCGGTGTCAAATTGATGAAAACCATCATGGATTCCGTCACCTATGAAACCGTGGATGGTGAAAATTGCTGCGAAATGATCAAATGGCAGAAAACGATATAAAGCGGCTGCAGAAGGAATTGAAATTCAAAAAATTGCAGTTGAATTCCATTTACGAACTTTCCTCCGCCTTGCAATCGCAGTTTGATGTCGATCATGTCATGCGCATCTTTTTTTCTTCTCTCATGGCGCCCCTGGGCATTTCCCGCACCTTTTTTTTTGACCAGAACCAGAGCCTTTTACGCAAGCGCGGTTTTATCTTAAGCGAAACGGAGGCCCAGTTAATCAAAAAAAAATTAAAAAAAGCCATATCCGGAGCCGCCCGCCGGGAAGTGGCGGATCTGCCGGAGGAACTGACCGCGTTAAAAAAGCTGCTTTTGGGCCGGCGGATCCACACCCTGCTCAATATTTCCGAGAATAAAAAAAGAACCCTTGTCCTGGGGCTGGGGCGCAAGTTCAACCGCCGCGATCTGGAGCAGGAGGATTTTGAGTTCGCCTATATTCTTTCCCGCTTCATGCTGATCGAATTGGACAATATCCGCTATCTGGCCCAGATTTTCGAGAAAAAAAAGTACGAACACGAGATGAAGATCGCCCGCGACATCCAGCTGTCGCTTTTGCCCCAGGCACTGCCGCAGCTGAAAAATTATGACATGGCTGTCATTTATGAGCCCATTCAGGAGGTGGGCGGCGATTACTATGATATTTTAAAAAAGAAAAAAAACATTCAGCCGCTGGTGCTGGCCGATGTCGAGGGCAAGGGATTGTCCGCGGCGCTGCTGGCCGCCTCCTGTCAGGCCATATTTCATTCCATGAACGAGCTGTACCTTTTCAAACCGGCCAGGTTCATCGGCAAAGCCAACTCCTTCATCCATGAAATCACCCGCGCCAGCCGCTTCATTACATTGTTCTGGATGCTGCTCAATGACGAAAATCCGGCACTGACCTATGTGAACGCCGGGCACAATGCCCCTTTTTTGATTTCGAACAAAAGCGTCAGGAAACTGGAGGCGGGCGGCTTGCTGCTTGGATTCAGCGGCAGCAGCATTTTCCAGGAGGAGACCGTGCCGCTGCGCAGCGGGGATATCGTCTGCGCTTTCACTGATGGGGTGTTCGAAGCGCAGAATTCCAGCGGCGAAGAATTCGGCGAGCAAGCCATGCTGGATTTTCTGGTTGCCAACAAGCGGCTTTCGGCAGCGGATTTGAGCGACCGCTTGTACAAAAAAATAAAGGATTTCAGCCGTAACACGAAATTCCATGATGATTTCACCGTATTGATCGTCAAAGTGCGCTGAGGGGGTTTGCATGAACACTGTCGTGCTGGGACTGCAATGGGGCGATGAAGGAAAAGGCAAAGCCATCGATTACCTGGCCGGCGCTTTTGACGTGGTCACGCGTTTTCAGGGCGGGCACAACGCCGGGCACACGGTATATTACCAGGGCCGGAAAGTCGTCCTGCATGTGCTGCCTTCGGGTATTTTTTATCCCGCCTGCCTGGCGGTGATCGCCCACGGGGTGGTGGTCCAACCGCTGCAGCTGGTGGAAGAGATTAAAAATGCCAGGGCTTTGGGGTTGTCCATGCAGAATCTGGCTTTGAGCGATCATGCGCCGCTGATCCTCCCCTTCCATCAGCAACTGGATGTGGTTTTCGAAGATTCCCGCTACCAGCGCATCGGCACGACCCGGCGCGGCATCGGTCCGGCTTACGAGGATGTCATCGGCCGCCGGGCTCTTTTTGTAAAAGATTTGCTGCAGGAAAATGCGTTCCGCTCAAAGATCACGCCCCTGGCGGAGTATTATCGCCGCCTGTTCACGGCCCACGGCCATCCTGCCGAGAGTTTTGACCAGGCCATTGACCAATACCTGCAAGCCGGGGCATTCCTCAAACCGTATGTCGCCAACACCACTTTCTTGCTGCAGCGCGCCTTCCAGGACGGGAAAAATATTCTTTTTGAGGGCGCCCAGGGAACTTTGCTCGATATCAATCTGGGAACTTATCCATTTGTCACCTCATCCAATACCACCATCGCCGGTGTCTTTTCCGGGACCGGACTATCGCCCAAGTCCGTGGAACGGGTGATCGGCATCTCCAAGGCCTATGCCACGCGGGTGGGCGAAGGGCCTTTCCCCACGGAACTGAAGGATGAAAACGGGCGGATGCTGCGCGAGCGGGGGAACGAATACGGGTCGACCACCGGCCGGCCGCGGCGCGTTGGCTGGCTGGACCTGGTGGCGCTGAAGTATGCCGTGCAGATCAACGGCGTGGATTCCCTTTTCATCACCAAGCTGGACGTGCTGGATGAACTTGCCGAGATCCAGGTGGCCACGGCCTATGAGGGCGCGACCGCCGCTGACGGCCAATTCCCCTCCCACGCCGACGGCCTGAGCCTCGTTCGGCCGGTATACCAAACCTTGCCCGGCTGGCGAAAAAATATTGGGGCCATCGGCCGCCTGAAGGATCTGCCGCGGCAAGTGCGTTCTTACTTGAGTTTCATCGAGGATTTTACCGGTGCGGGCGTCAGCCATGTGTCACTGGGCGGCGAACGCGAGCAGACTATAGAGGTCGATCGCTAAGTTTCCCTGGCCTGCCTTTGTAACGCGGGGCGGATCGGTTGCTGAAAAAAATCGTCATCACAAATGTCGTCAAAAATTCTACAAAAAATTATTGTCAGTTCAAGCCAGCTGGCGAATGCCGGCGATCTCTCCCCATGCCTGAAAGTTACTATTTTTTGGTCTTTTTGCCTTTTACAACTTTGGCCCTGGCCTTGACAACCGGTTTGGCCTTGGCTTTTACTTTGGGTTTGGCCTTGGCTTTTGCTTTGCCGGCCTTGGCCAGTTCGGCTTTGCTCTTGCGCTTGATGTCCATGGCATGGGATTTCTTGTAGCTCTGGATGTCCTTAAAACGGCCCTTGGCATCGCGCACGGCGTAGAGCTTGGTACCTTTGGAGCTTCGCATTGTCGTTCTTTTGATTGGCATGTGACCTCCAGGCTTTCTATAACATGTCGATTTTTTAATGTCAATTGATTGGCTTTTTCGTTTGTCAATAAAAACAAATTGTGCAGAATAAATTCCCCGCGCCCATTTCCTGCTGTTTCCCTTTGAGCGTAAAAAATCGCATCCGGTGTGTCGCTAAAATCGAATTTTGTTTTCAGCCTTGATAGCGGTCGAGGGCAATGAGCAGTAGCCGGGCGGCGCGTTCAAGCTTCAGGGCCTCGATGACGTAGGCCAAACGGACCTCGTCCTTGCCCTTGCCCGGGGTGCTGTAAAATCCCTCGCCCGGGGCGATCATCACGGTTTCATTATTGTCGCTGAATTCGTTGAGCAGCCAGCGCGCGAAGGTTTCACCGTCGGCGATCGGCAGCTTGGCCATGATGTAGAAGGCGCCCTCGGGCTTCTGCAGGACGATCCCTTGGCGCGAGGTCAGGATCGAACAGAGGATGTCGCGGCGCTTCTGATATTCGGCCATGACTCCAGCGAAGTAATCGTGAGGCAGCTCATAGGCGCCGATGGCTCCAACCTGTTCCAGCGTCGGCGGGCAGAGTCGCGCCTGGGCGAACTTGGTGATCCCCTTCATTACTTCCTCGTTGCGCGACATGACGGCGCCAATGCGGGCGCCGCAGGCCGAATAGCGCTTGGAGATGGAGTCGACCACGATGACGCGGTCCTCCAGCCCCTCCAGCTGCAGCACGCTGAAGTGGACCTTGCCGTCGTAGGTGAACTCCTTGTAGACCTCGTCGGCGATGAGGAACAGGTCGTGCTTTTTGGCGAAGGCGCCGATGTCTTTCAGCTCCCTTTCAGAATAGACCGTGCCGGTGGGGTTGTTGGGCGAGCAGAGGAGGATGGCGCGCGTGCGCGGGGTAAGCTTCTTTTTGAACTCGGAGATGTCGGGTAAGTGGAAGCCATTTTCGGCCCTGGCGGTTACCGGCACGATCTTGAGGCCGCATTGCGAGGCGTAGCCGCTGTAGTTGGTGTAGAAGGGCTCGGAAACGATGATTTCATCGCCCGGATCGGCTACGGCGTTGAAGGCGAAGGAGATGGCCTCGCTGCCGCCGGTGGCGATGACGATATTCTTGTTTTCCAGCTTGATCTTGAAATAGTCGAAATAGCGGACCATGGCGACTTTCAGGGCTTCGAGGCCGTCGGAAGGGCCGTAGGATAAGACCTTCTCATTATACTCGTAGATCTTTCTAAAAAAAACCTCGGGGGTGTGGATGTCGGGCTGGCCGATATTCAGATGGTAGACGGTCGTGCCCCGCTTTTTGGCCGCGTTGGCCAGTGCGGAGAGTTTGCGGATCGGGGACTCCTGGATATTCTGGGCGCGCAGGGAGATCTTCATGGTTCCTCCTGAAATGTTAAAGATGAAATTATAATCTTTTTTCGATCTTAAATCAATGGATTCCGCTAAGCAGAAATTGAACTGCAGTGACAAGTAACGAGTGACAAGTGAAAAGGAAAAGCAAGATCCTGAACTATTGCCGTTCTCTTCCCTCGTTACTCGCCACTTGTCACTTGTCACTGAATTGCGATATCATTGGTTTAGTGAAGAAACTGATAACCAAACCATGGATCCTGGAGCGCCAGTTAAACGAATTAAAAGAAGAATTGCGTGCCGCCGGCTTCCGTCCCTTCACCGCCCGCCAGGTTTTTCAGTGGCTCTATCACAAGAACAGCCAGGATCCGACCGCCTGGAGCAACATCGGCAAGGCCGACCGCGAAAAAATCGCCCGCCTTTATGAATGCGCTTGCCGGCCCGTGCTGGAGAGTCAAAACGACGAGCAGGGTACGCGCAAATTCCTTATCGGCCTGGCCGACGGCTTGAAAGTCGAGACCGTGCTGATCCGCGAAAAAGACCATTACACTTTCTGCCTGTCGACCCAGATGGGGTGTGCCCTGGCCTGCCGTTTCTGCGCCACCGGCGCCATGGGTTTCCGCCGCAATCTCAGCTCCGGAGAAATAATCACCCAGGTGCTGATTTTGAAAAAAGAATTGGCTGGCTACTCTGGCAAGCTGAACCTGGTGTTCATGGGCATGGGCGAGCCGCTGCTCAACTATGAAAGCCTTGCCCGGGCCTTGCGCGCGATCAGCGAGCCGGATGGGCTGAATATTTCACCCCGGCACGTCACCGTGTCCACGGCCGGCATTCTGGAAAACCTTAAGAATCTGGAACAAGACTTCCCGCCGGTCAAGATCGCCTTTTCTTTGAACGCCCCGACTTCCGCTCTGCGTTGTGAATTAATGCCGGTGTCGCGCCGGGAGAGCCTGGACGGGCTGCTGGCCTGGTTCCGCGAGCACAAGCGCCGCCAGCGCATCACCTGCGAATACGTGCTCCTGCAAGGGGTCAACGATTCCCCTGACCAGGCCCGGCAGCTGGCCCGGCTGCTGCACGGAATCCCAGCCAAGGTCAACCTTATCCCCTACAACGAGAATCCGGCTCTCCCCTTCCAGCGCCCCGACGAAGCCACAGTGGAAAAATTCCGCGCCGTGCTGCTGGAGAAGAGCCTGACCGTCATCACCCGCTGGTCCAAGGGGCAGGGAATCCGCTCGGCCTGCGGCCAGCTGGCCGTTCTTCCTGAAAAACCTTGATTTTCGACTTGGAAGGGAATATAATATAGCCTCTGGGAGATCATGAAATCAAAACTTGAAAAACTGAAAGGCACATGTATCGGCATCGCCGGCTGCGGCGGGCTCGGCTCCAACTGCGCCATGGCCCTGGCCCGCGCCGGTGTCGGCACCCTGGTCATCGCCGATTTTGACACCGTCACTTTGGAAAATCTGGACCGGCAGTACTATTTCCGGGAGCAGGTCGGCCAGAAAAAAGTGTTGGCGCTGCAGGAAAACATCAAGAAGGTCAATCCCGATATTGTCGTGCAGGCGCATGATGTGCGTTTGGGGCCGGACGAAGTGGTGGATATTTTTAAAAATTGCCAGGTGATCATCGAGGCCTTCGACCGGGCCGATATGAAGTTGATGATCATTGAAATCGTGACCGAGTGTTTTCCGGACAAGTTCATCATCGCCGGTTCGGGGCTGGCCGGCTACGGGGAGAACAACGCCTTGCGCACCCGTCGCCTGGGCAACCTGTTTATCTGCGGCGATGAGACCAGCGAGGTATCCCCGGAGTTGCCGCCCCTGGCGCCGCGCGTCGGCGTGGTGGCCGCCCTGCAGGCCAACCAGGCCCTGGAGATCATCATGGACGACCTGGAGCCTGCCGTTGGCGCCGATGTTTGGGATGAATGACCAAGGGGAAAATCATGAAAATCAATCTGAACAATAAAGAAGTCAGCATGGCCGGCGAATCGTTCAGCGTCAGCGAATTGCTGAACCTGATGCATTTCACTTTTCCGATGATCGTGGTCAAGATCAACAACCGGCTGGTCAAAAAAGAAGACTACGAGCGGGTGTTCATCGGCGACGGCGACAACGTCGAAGCCATCCACTTGATCTCCGGAGGCTGATAGTCGCTCAACCAAGCGGCCATGACGCGCAACGAGTAAGAAAATAAATTCCAAAACCCAAGCACCAAATCCCAAATAAATTCCAACCTCCAAATTCCAATGACCCAAACAACGGCATTGTTAGATGCTCCTCTTTGTTTTGGTCATTTGGTAATTGGTGCTTGGAGCTTGTTTGTTATTTGATGCTTGGAATTTGGTGCTTTATTCTTGCCGTCTACCGTCTGCCAAGCTCTTTTTTAGCGAAACTGATCCTGGTACTTTCTCCAGCGCGAGATAAAGAAGGTTTCCACGTCCTTTTCCTTGTATGGCCGACCCAGGAACGTGTGCTTGCACCCCATGTAGGCGGCGCATTCAAATGGCTTGACCGCATGAATGGAACAGAGGTTTTCCGCGGCTAAAAAAACACAGCGTCCATTTTCGTGCGCGTAATATTCCGGGACCGTCGAGCCGGCGGCGGCCAGAAAACGTCCGCCCTTGAACTTGGCCGGGGCCAGAAAATGGATATGGTCGTTTTTTCCTCCGGCCGGAATGCGCACCAGATAGCCGGCCAGCAGTTCCTTTTCGCTGATATTCAGAAAGGCGGCGATTTTCTTCACATCGGAGGGAATGAGCCGGCCGGGATCGCGGCGGCAGGCGCTGACGCATCTTTCGCAGCCGCAAGCATCCATTTTCAGCCGTCCCGTTTTTCCGCCGCCTGACGCCGACGCAGGCTTTCCAGCACGTCATCGATCTCCCGGCGCGCGGCCGCCTCGCCGCGGCGGATGATCGCGGCCGGCCGGTAAAACTCAAAGAATTTGAAATCCGCCGTCTCCACGTGGATGGTGGCATCGGGGGCGTCATTGCGCAGCCGGGCGGCGATCAATTTTTGCTGCATGAACTCCATGGTGGCCAGGAACGTCTCGATCACGTTGGGTTCCCGGTCCGGGCGGCCGGACACCAGCTTCCGGCTCAGATAATTGTCGAGGCGGGCCAGCAGCAGTTTTTCCTTGACATTGGCTTTGTTCAGGCGCCGCGGCCGCAAGGGGCGCGGCGTGATGACGTTGACGGCGATGGTAAAGCCGCTGCCGTTTTTTTTCAGCACGTCGACCGGCACCGGGTTGAGCAGGCCGCCATCGACCAGGTAGCTGCGGCGCAGGCGGACCGGCTTGAAGATGACGGGAACGGAGATGGATGCCCGCACGGCTTGCTGCAGGCTGCCGCGCCCGAACATGACCTCCCGGCCGCTGCGGATGTCGGCCGCCGGGCAGAAAAACGGCCTGTCCAGGTCTTCAATGCGCTGGCTGCCGAAGATGCCGTGTAAAAAGGCCTGGATCCGCTTTTCCGAGATTATCCCCGAACTGGAGGGCCGCGGCACCAGGTGGGGATAGAGGTTCGAATTCTCAAAGCCCAGGGCGTATGCCTCGACGGCATGGATATCGCCGCGCAGCAGGTAAAGGGCCCCGATCAGGGCGCCGATGCTGGTTCCCGCCACCAGGTCGGGAACAATGCCGTGCGCTTCCAGGACTTTCAACACCCCGATGTGCGCCAGGCCCTTGGCGCCGCCGCCGCCCAGGGCGATGCCGACCTTCATCGGCCGCGGCCTCTTTGTTCCACGCGGCGCAAGAAATTCCGCAGGTTCAGGCCGCAGATCTTTCTGACTTCTTTTTCCCGGAAGCCTCTTTGCTGCAAAGCGGCAGCCAGGGCGGGATAAGCGGCTGCGCCGGCGAGACCGGTTGGGGTGGAAGGGATGCCGTCAAAATCGCTGCCCAGGCCCACGCAGTCGATGCCGCCGGTCGAGGCGATATGGACGATATGGTCGATCAGGTCGTTCATGGCCACCGCATCGTTGCCGGCCGCGGCTCGTACATAATATTCCCATTCCACCCGGCTTAAATAGTCGGGATCGTCCAGGTGGCCGCGGCTCCTGTCCTTGATTTCCCGGGCAAATCCATTGAAATTTTCCTCGATCTGGTCGAATACCCGGCGCTGGATGAAGGCCGGGAAAAAATTTGCCCCGATGAATCCCCGGCGGGCTCCGATTTCACGGATGAACTCATCCGGCAAATTACGCGGGATGGGGCACAGTTTTCTGGCGTTGGAATGCGAGGCCATGACCGGGACCGTTGTGGCCTTTAAAACCTGGGCGATGGTTTGGTCGGCGGCGTGGGAGACGTCGATGGCCATGCCTATTTCAGCCATTTGCCCCACGATCTGCCGGCCCAGGGCGTTCAACCCCCTGGCACGGGGCGCGTCGGTGGCGGAATCGGCCCAGTCGGTGTTTTTGGAATGGGTCAGGGTCATGCCGCGCACACCCAGGGAATAAAAGACATGGAGGATCTCCGGGGAGTTTTCAATGATGTGCCCGCCCTCCAGGAACAGCCAGGCGGCAAGCTTTTTCCGGTCCAGCGCGGCCGCCATTTCCGCAGTCGAAGTGACCTTGGCGGCCAGCTTGGGCTGGAACACCTTTTGTTCCATGGTCTGCAGCAGCTGCAAAGCCCTTTTCATGGCCCGGTGCGGAGCCAGCAGCGGGTCGACCCAGACGGCGAAGATCTGGGCCTTGAGGCCGCCCTTTCTCGCCTTGCGCAGGTCGAGGTGGCCCGGGTGGCTTCGGAAGTCCCAGGGCTGGTCGAACAGCATGCTGGCCGTGTCGCAATGGGCGTCGAAAACCAGGAGGTCTTTGGGCAGTGAAGCGGCGCTGCTTTTTTTCATGGTTTCATTTTATACCAAATCCCAAAAGGCTTAAAGATGCCTCGCCGTTTTGCCAAGCGCGCCGCGCTGCGCTACAATGAGGCCATGAGCAACAGCGTATTTCCGGGTCCGGGCGGCAGGCGAACCCATGGCTGAACTCACCCTGATGCTGGCTGAGATCGATTCCGACGACAGGTACTCCTTTACTTTTCCCCATTTGCCCGAGCGCTACGCCGACTGCGAAGACAAGTTTCCCGGCCTGCCCCTGCTGGTCGTCGACGGGGAGCGGCGGGTGATCTGCGGCCACGATTTCCTTTTGCTGTCGCGGCAGCAAGGAAGGGCCCGTGTCCGCGCCCTGCAAATCGACCTGGGACCGGCCGAAGCCCTGCTGCTGAATTACAATGTCCTGGACCGCCTGTTCGGGCTGAACCTCTGCGAGAAGCTGCTGTTCCTAAAAAAAATTTTGCCTTTGTGCCCGATGGAAAACATCCGGCGCGGCGCCGAATTGAATTTCACCTTGGACGATCGCCTGCGGAAAAGCCTGGAACTGCTGCTGGCCGAGCCTTTCCGCACCTGTCTGGCCGCCGGCCGCCTGGGCTTGAAAGCGGCATTGAAAGCGGCCGACATGCCTGAAAAAATCAGGGTCCAAGCCATCGGGCTTTTGCGGGCGTGCCGGTTTTCGGAAAGCCAGCAATGGCTGGTCGTTCAATGGCTGGAGGAGATCGCTTTCCGCGAAAAGAAGGCGCTGGGCCCGCTCCTGGCCGCCGCCGGCCTGGACCTGTTGCTGGAGAAGGAGATGCCGCAGAAAAAAATCCTGGACATCCTGCGGGGACTGCGTTATCCCGGGCTGGCGCAAGGGGAAAGGGAATGGGACCGCTGGCAGAAAAGAATGGCAACCGGCAGCATCTCTTTTGCCCACACCCCATTTTTCTCCGATGAAAGGGTCCAGATCACCCTGACCCTGGAAAACCGGTTGGCAGCGGAAAAATTGCTGTCAAAACTAAAAAAAGTCCTTTGAATTGTTGACAATGGGTCGCTTTTACATATAATAACGGATAAGAGATAAATATGAGCACATCGGTCTTGATTATTATTTTTGTGGTCGCGCTGGTTTTTTCCCTGGGTTTTTTGCTGCTGGTCATTACCCTGGTCCCGGCCATTCAGCAGTTCAAGTCGCTGCTGGTGGACATGGAAAAAACCTCGCTGGAAATGCGCGACCTGGCGCGGGAATTGAAAAGGGTCAGCGTCATGGCCGAGGACCGGCTGGAAAAAGTCGACATGGTACTCGCCCAATCCAAGCGCACCGTGGAAAATGCCGGTGACGCCCTGCAATTCATCAGCCAGAACGTGCTCAGGCGCTCGGCTGGATTGCTGGCCTTCCTGCCGGCCATCAAGATAGGTTGGAATCTGATCAGGAAAATAAAAGGAGGAAATAAATGAGCGACAATACTGGCAGCAAAATGTTTTTCAGCTTTTTGACCGGAGCCGCCATCGGAGCTGGCCTGGCGCTGATGTTCGCCCCCCAATCCGGAAAAGAGACCCGCAAGCAGATCAAGGATTTTTCCGAAAAGCTCGGCAGCGAAGTCAAGGACGGGGTTGAAAGGGTGAGTGAAAAAGCCAGGACTTTTATTGATGACGCCAAGGACACGTTCAAGAAAAAATCGAGAATTTAAGCGGCATCTTTCTGTCTGGAACGGTGGATGGACATTGAAGGCGTCACGGGCGGGGAATTATTCCGTCTTCCTGGCGCCAAATAAGAAATAGATACCTTTTCATTTTACCAAGAGGTTACATTCCATGAAAAAAAAAGAATGGGAAGAACGCATTTTAAAAAAGACGCTGGAAAAAAACAAGGAGCGCAAGGAATATTTCAAGGTCACCTCTTTTCCGGTGCGTCGCCTCTATGATGCCGGCGACATCCGCCAACTCGACTATGACAATGACCTGGGCTATCCCGGGGCCTACCCCTTTACCCGCGGCGTGCAGCCGACCATGTACCGCGGCAAGTTCTGGACCATGCGCCAGTACGCCGGCTTCGGTTCGGCCGAGGAATCGAACCGCCGCTACCGCTACCTGCTGGAGCAGGGGCAGACCGGCTTGAGCGTGGCTTTTGACCTGCCGACCCAGATCGGGCTGGATTCGGACAACGAGCTGTGCGAAGGAGAGGTGGGCAAGGTCGGGGTGGCCATCGACACCATGGCGGACATGGAGACGCTGTTCGCGGAAATCCCCCTGGACAAGGTGTCGGTATCCATGACCATCAACGCTTCGGCGGCCATCATCCTGGCCATGTACCTGGCCGTGGCCGAAAAGAGGGGCCTGGCCTTCGAGCGGCTGTCGGGAACGATCCAGAACGACCTGCTCAAGGAATACATCGCCCGCGGCACTTATATCTATCCGCCCAAGCCCTCCCTGCGCATCATTTCCAATATCTTTTCATTCTGCAAGGAGCGGGTGCCCAAGTGGAACACCATCTCCATCAGCGGCTATCACATCCGCGAAGCCGGTTCCACGGCGGTCCAGGAATTGGCTTTCACGTTTGCCGACGCCGTCGAATACGTCAAGTCGGCCCTGGACTCGGGGCTGCAGGTGGACGAATTCGCGCCGCGGCTCTCCTTTTTCTTCGCCAGCCATAACAACCTGCTGGAAGAGGTGGCCAAGTTCCGCGCCGCCCGCCGCATCTGGGCCCGGATCATGAAGGACAAGTTCAAGGCCGGCGACAAGTCGCAGCTGATGCGCTTCCATACCCAGACCGGCGGAGTCACCCTCACCGCCCAGCAGCCGACCAACAACGTGGTGCGCGTCACCCTGCAGGCGCTGGCCGCGGTCCTGGGCGGCACGCAAAGCCTGCACACCAATTCCATGGACGAAGCCCTGGCCCTGCCTACCGAGGAATCCGTGCGCGTGGCGCTGCGCACCCAGCAGGTCATCGCCTTCGAGAGCGGCGTGGCCGACACCATCGACCCGCTGGCCGGGTCTTACTATGTCGAAGCCCTGACCAACGAAATAGAAAAAGAGGTCTGGAAATACCTCGACAAGATCGAAGCCATGGGCGGCATGCTCGCGGCCATCGAGGCGGGCTACCCGCAGCAGCAGATCCAGGACAGTTCCTACTCCTACCAGAAGGAGATCGACAGCGGCGAACAGGTGATCGTCGGCGTCAACCAGTTCCAGGTCCACGAGGACCTTTCGCATTTGAAAACGCTGAAGGTCTCCCCCGAAGGCGAAGCGCTCCAGAACCAGCGCCTGCTGAAGACCAAGAAGGAGCGCGATAACGCCGCCGTGAAAAATGCCCTGGCCAAGGTCAAGGCGACCGCCGCCGGCGACGGCAACCTCATGCCGCCGATCCTGGAGGCGGTCAAGGCCTACGCCACCCTGCAGGAGATCGCCGACCAGATGCGCGCCGTGTTCGGCGAGTACAAGGAAAAGATCGTTATCTAAATATTTATTTCGCGCATTTCCAGGTTTTCGCACTGTAGGCTATAGTAAGAAAATTCTAAATCACAAGCACCAAATTCCAAATAAATTCCAATTTCCAAATTCCAATGACCCAAACAAAGGCATTATCTGGTTCTTTTCTTCGTTTTGGTCATTGGGTTATTGGTGCTTGGAGCTTGCTTGTGATTTGGTGCTTGGGATTTGGTGTTTCATCCTTACCGCCCGCCGAACGCTCTCTTTTTATTTGCCCTTTTCGGCAAATACTGGTAAAATCGGGGCATGAAGATCTTTTTCAAGGTTGACGATCTGGAGATCAGCAACAAGAGCTTCTTCCTGATCGCCGGCCCCTGCGTCATCGAGGACGAGGGGCTGACCCGCGAGATCGCCGCCGAAGCCAAAAAGATCACCGGTGAACTCGGCATCCCCTTCATTTTCAAGGCGTCGTTCGACAAGGCCAACCGCTCCTCCATAGAATCGGCCCGCGGCCCGGGATTGGAAAAGGGGCTGCCCATCCTGGCCCGGATCAAGCAGGACCTGCAGGTCCCGGTGCTTTCGGACATCCACGAGCCTTGGCAGGCCGAGGCGGTCGCCAAGGTCCTCTCCGTCATCCAGATCCCGGCCTTCCTCAGCCGCCAGACCGACCTGCTGCTGGCCGCGGCGCGCACCGGCCTGCCCCTGAACATCAAGAAAAGCCAGATGATGAGCCCGGCGGACATCGTGTTGGCGGTGAAGAAAGTCGCTGAAGCGGGCAACCGCCGCGTTATGCTGACCGAGCGTGGCTCCTTCTTCGGCTACAACAACCTGGTGGTCGATTTCCGCTCCATCCCGCTGATGAAGCAGAGCGGCTGCCCGGTGGTCATGGACGCCACCCACTCGGTGCAGCGCCCCAGCGCCGCCAACGGCGTCTCCGGGGGTGATCCGCAGTTCATCCCGCTCATGGCCGCCGCCGGCATCACGGCCGGAGCCGACGGCATTTTCCTGGAGATCCATCCCCGTCCTGAAAAAGCCCTGTCCGACGGGAGGAATTCCCTGCCTTTAAAAGATCTGCACCCCCTTTTAATCCGCCTGCAGAAGTTGTATAATGTAGCTTAATGGGCAGCATCGAAACAGGAAAGAAAGTTCTCCAGACCGAAGCCAACGCCATTTTAAAAGCCCTCGATAAAATCAATCACCAATTCGAAACCGCCGTGGACCTCATTTTCCAATGCCGCGGCCAGGTGGTGGTCACCGGCATGGGGAAATCGGGCCTGATCGGCCGCAAGATCGCGGCCACCATGACTTCGATCGGCAGCCCGGCCGTTTTCCTGCACCCGGCCGAAGCCATCCACGGCGACATCGGCATCATTCATCCCGAGGACGTGGTGATCGCCCTGTCCACTTCCGGGGAAACCGAAGAAGTCATCCGCATGCTCAATTATATCAAGCGCCTGGGCATCAAGCTGATCTCCCTGGTCGGCAACCCCAAATCGACTCTGGCCCGGCAAAGCGACGTGTTCATCGACTGCAGCGTGGAAAAGGAAGCCTGCCCCATCGGGCTGGTGCCTTCGGCTTCATCGACCCTGACCCTGGCTGTGGGGGATGCGCTGTCCATCGCCCTGATGGAAAAACGGGGTTTCAGCGAGGATGATTTCCGCTTTATCCACCCGGGCGGGCAGATCGGCAAAAAACTGCTCAAGGTCAAGCACCTGATGCACAAGGGCAAAGCGCTGCCTGTCGCCGATGTCGCGGCGCTGATGGCAAGCGTCATCCGCACCATCAATGAAAAAAAATTCGGCGTGGCCATCGTGGTCCGGGAACGCGACCAGGTGGCCGGCATCATCACTGACGGCGACCTGCGCCGCCTTTTCCTCAAAGGGACCAATTTTGCCAAAACCCGGGCGGCGATCTGCATGACCCCCAACCCGCTTTGCATCAGCGAAGACAAACTCGCGGTCGAGGCCTTGAAAATCATGGAAGACCGGGCGGTGACCGCGCTGATCGTCAAGAACAACCGCGACCGGTTGAGCGGCCTTTTGCACCTGCACGATCTATGGAGAACGGAGATGATATGATGGACCAGAAAGAATTGGCGAAGAAAGTGAAACTGATCATCATGGATGTGGACGGCACATTGTCCGACGGGCGGTTTTTCATGATGCCCAACGGCCAGTCGATGAAATCCTTCGACGTCAAAGACGGCACCGGTGTCATATTTGCCCGCCTGGCCGGTTTGAAGACGGCCATCATCACCGGCAAGTCATCCAAGCAGGTCAAAAAGAGGGCGGAAGAACTGCAGGTCGACGATTACTACGAAGGCGTTTACAATAAAACCATCCCGTTTTTCGAACTGCTGAAAAAGTACGGCCTGGAGAAAGAGGAAGTGGCGTATATCGGCGACGACATCGGCGACGCCGAGGTCATGGGCATGGTCGGGTTCGCCGCCGCGGTCGGCGACGCCCATCCGCTGATCAAGCGCGTTTCCCACTACATCGCCAAGCGCTACGGCGGCCGCGGCGCGGTGCGCGAGGTGATCGATTTCATCCTCGACGTGCAGGAGCAGTGGCAGAGCATATTTGCCGAATTGAAAAAATCGAGCGACTGGGAAGAGATCTTCAAGGAGATCAACTCCTAGCCGCGAATAGCCCGCAATTCATTTTGAGGTGAAGCCCATGCCGGTGCGGAAAAGAATTGTTTTTTATTTGCTGGTCTTTTTGCTCTCGACCGCTTTCCTGCCTGTTGCGGCCGCGCCGGCGGAGCCGTCGGCGCTTGTGAAAATAGCAAGCCCCGCGCCGGCGGTTTCGCGGCTTGGCGGGGTGGTGGTGCAGGAGTTGCATTCCTGCCTGCTGGTTTGCGCGCCGCTGCCGGTCCTGCCCCGGTTGCGGGCCGCCGGCGTCGATTTCGCCGTCCTGGCCTATCCGCGCGAGGGCGTCCATTTTTTTCTCCTGCGCTCGCCGCTCGTTCTCCCGCTGCTTTCTCAAGGCGCAGATATCGAGTGCCGGCTCCTGGAAGACCGCATCTGGCTGCTTTGGACCGCGGATCCCGGTTTCCGCAGATATCTGGCGCAGCCGTTCCGCCTGAAAGCGCTTGCACTTTCCGGGCCGCTCGCGCCTGCCGCCGGTGAAATCCCGCCGGCGCCCGCGCCGGAATACGAAGAATACCGGTCCCGGCCGCGGGCGGCGCGCGCCCTGGCAAAACTGACGGCCCAGGTGTCGCAGGAACGCCTGCGCTCCGACATCCTCACGCTGCAGAACTTCAAGACCCGCTATGCCTCCACCGCCCAGTGCGAAGCCGCGGGCGATTTCATTCTGCAGCGGTTCCGCCAGATCGGCCTGGATGCCGAAAGCGATCCATTCAGTTTTGAATCCTATTATCAGAGCAAGAATATCGTGGCCGTGATCCCGGGAGAAATCGCGCCGGAGCGGATGGTCCTGGCCTGCGCCCATTATGATTCCACCAGCAACAACCCGCTGGTCTCGGCGCCCGGAGCCGACGACAACGCCAGCGGCACGGCGGCGATCCTGGAACTGGCCCGGATACTGGCCAAGGAGAAATTCGATTTTTCCATCGGCCTGCTCTGCGTCTCGGCCGAAGAGTGGGGCTTGTACGGCAGCGCCCATTACGCCCGCCAGGCCCGCCGGGATGGCGCCGAAATCATCGCCGTGGTCAACCTGGACATGATCGCCTATCCTGGCGACCGGCAGCGGGTTCTGGACGTGATCGGCAACCGGAAGTCGGAATGGCTGGCCGACCGCTTCATCGCCGCGGCCCAGCCCCTGGTGGGCCTGCGCCTGGCCAAGGTCATCGATCCTTCCCTGACCTGGAGCGACCATTCCTCATTTTGGGACCAGGGTTATGCGGCTCTCTGCGGGATCGAGGACAGCGACAATCCTTATTACCACCGGAGCAGCGACACGTTGGCGACCCTGGACCTGCCTTTTGCCGTCGAGGCGGTGCAGGCCTCCCTGGCGGCGGTTGCTGATTTGGCCCGGCCTCTCAATACTCCTGCGGCGCCGACAGGTCTGCAGGCGCGCAGCCAGATCTCCATGTCGCTCTTTTCCAGCTTGAAAACCGTTTATTTGAACTGGCAGGCTAACCGGGAGCAGGGGATCGGTTATCATGTGTACCGCGCCGATCAGTCCCACGGCCCCGCCCTGCGCTTGACCGCGCAGCCCCTGGCGCAAACATCGTTCAAGGATTCCTTTCTTTCTCCGGCTCAGGAGTATTTTTATGTGCTGACCGCCGTGGATGAACAGGGACGGGAAAGCAGCTATTCCCAGGAGGTCCGGGACGATGAAAACAATTGACATGATGTCACCCAAGGCTCCCGCGTTTTTTGCGGCCGTGCTTCTCCTGCTGCCGTTTTTTTCATCGCCGGCTCTGGCCGGGATGGAGAAGGTTCCGCAGCCGCGATTTTTCATCGGCGCGGCGGCGGGATATTTTTATCCCCGGCAGGACGCCTTCCGCAAAATTTACGGCAAGCCCCTCTGGCCTGTCGAGCTGCAGCTGGGCTGGAACCCCAGCCGGAAAATGTCCGTCTTCGGCGCCGTCCGTTACCTGGAAACTTCCGGAAGCACGGTTTTGCTTGCTGCGCAACGGCCTGAGGAAAAATACGCTTTGCGTTGGCGCCAGGCGACCCTGCGGCTGGGAATGAATTTCTGGCCACTGCCTTCCCGCTTCGCCCCGTTTCTGGGCGCCGGCGTCAGTTACAGCTTTTACAGGGAACAATGGCTGGATGCGCCGCTGGCGAGCGAGGGCCGGCAGGCGGGTTTTTTTGTCCAGACGGGCGGCCGTTACCGCCTGGGCCGCCGCTTCCACGCCCTGGTGCAAATTGAATACTCGGCGATTTCGGCCGGTGGCGGCAGCGGCCTGAGCCGCAGCGTGAATCTCGGCGGTCTGAACCTGTCGCTGGGTCTGACGGCAGGCATTTTTTAAAAGATTTTTCCGCCGCCCCGGCGATTTTTTTGAGCGGCATGGCCGCTATTGCTGATTCAGGTTTTTTGTTGCCGCTTCCAGACAAGCGGCGGCGGCCGGGGCCTGGCTGGTAATGCCCAGGATGAATGTACCCCGCCAGAAGAGCCGCATGGGGCCGTTGTAGGGGTCGCGAATGGTCAGCGCGCCGGGCTTGACGGCCGGCGGCGGGCTTCCCCTGTCCAGGGCGGCGTATTTCTCGAGCATGGCGCGGGCATGCTTTTCGTCTGCGGCGCGCATGATGAACAATTGGAATTTTTGGTCCTGCAGGTCGTAGTCGGCCGCGAAGGCGGAATGGAGAAAATCGTGGCCGAGAAAATTCCGGAGTATGTAGCGTTCGGAATGGGGAATTTTCCCCCGGGCGGGGAAAGCGGCCAGAATTTCCGGCAAGCTGTTTTTGCCGCCGATGGCGCGGGCGATTTTTTCGGCCAGGGATGTCAAAATGGCCTTGCTTTCCGGGCCGAGATCGAACCCGTTCAGCTTGACATAGCAGGCGTCGCAAATAAAATTCAATACGCCCTCTTCGGCATAGCCCTGGGCGCCGATGGCAAAATATTCGCCGGCCAGCGGCTTTTCGGAGCCGTAGATCCCGAAGGCGCTTTCCGGCGTGCCCTGGAAATATATTTCGGCGCTCAGGCTTTGTTTTTTCGCATTCACGTAACTCTGCACGGCCAGTTGCCTGAAGTCGTAGGCCAGGAAATTCTCGGCGGCGCCGTCGATGTGCTGGAAAAGGGTCTCCGGGAGAAACACCTCTACCGCTCCCTGTTTCTGCCACCCCTCCAGTTCGGGGAAAAAAGAAGCCGGCGGCCGGGGTTGGGCGGCCAGCCCGGCATGCGCCGCCAGGACGGTGGCCAGGCCCAGGGCGCCAAGGATCGTCCGTTTCATGCCTCCTCCTGCGCAGCCAAAACTCGCCGCGCGCCATTTTTGAATCATGATGCTTGCCATGGTGCGGCAGGCGAAACTTTTGTCAGGTCAAACCTTGCCAGACCTTAAGCGCCTTGACCATCGGCTCCACGTCGTGGACGCGGAGAATGGCGGCGCCGTTGCGCACGGCCAGCAGGCCGGCGGCCAATGTCTCGGCGCCTCTTTTTTCCGGTATTTTTTCGCCGCCCAGCTGCCCGAGGAATGTTTTGCGCGAAAGCCCGACCAGGATGGGCAGGTCGAAACCGGCGAACTGCCCAAGGTTTTTGATGATGGCGATGTTGTCTTCCAGCCGCTTGCCGAAACCGATGCCGGGATCGAGGATGATCTTCTCCTTCTTGATGCCGTGGCTCAGGGCGTAGTCGATCTTCTCCTGGAAATAATCCTTGATCTCGGCGATGACGTCGGCGTAGAAGGGCTGGCGCTGCATGTTTTCCGGGGTGCCCTTGATGTGCATCAAAATGACCGGCACGTTCAGTTCGGCCACGGTCGCGGCCATGCGTTCGCTGAAGGCGAAAGCCGAAATATCGTTGACCAGGTCGGCGCCGCCCTCTTCCACGGCCAGGCGGGCCACTTCCTCCTTGCTGGTATCGATGGAGACCAGGACGCCCAGCTCTTCCTTGATCTTTTCGATGACGGGCAGCACGCGGTCGATTTCTTCATCCAGCCCGGTGCGGGCCGCCCCGGGGCGGGTGCTCTCGCCCCCCACATCGATGATGTCGGCTCCGGCGGCGGCCATTTCCCGGGCGTGCGCCAGAGCGTCGCTTTCCTTGAAAAACCGGCCGGCGTCGGAAAAGGAATCGGGGGTGACATTCAGGATGCCCATGACCAGGGGCTCGTTCTTTTCGAGAAAGCCGTTGCGCAAATAGAGCTTCATTTCTTTTGCCGCCGGGATTTTTTTAGCGTTGTCTCCTTGAATATTTCCAGCCCCTGCACCCGCGTTTGAAAGGCGCCGTCCAGCTGCAGGTCGTACAGTTTTTTCAGGTGCGCGCCCATCTGCCGGCCGGGAGGGACGCCCAGGGCGATCAGGTCGCGGCCCTGGATCAGCGGCCGGATGGTGTCGCGGGTGATGCGGTATTCCTCCTTCATGCGGCCGAACCAGAGGGCGATCTCGTCCAGCTTGCGGAAGGCGAGCGGGGCGGCCGCGCGCGAGCGGCGGTCGGCGAAATCCAGCAAAAGCAGCAGCAGGTCCTCGCCGTCCATGTCCTTGACGGCGCGGGCGATGGCCTTGAAGGTGATCTCCTCGCGGTTGCGATAGAGCTCATAGATGCGGTGGTGCTGCTGCACCAGTTTAAGGACGACTTTCTTCAGGGGAAAATTCTGCCGGCTGTCGATGCGCAGGCGGTCCAGGATTCCTTCAGCCAGCTTGACGCCCCGGGAGTCGTGGAAGGCGGAGGTCACGGTCATGCGGCCGCGCTTGTATTCCCAGGTGGTGGTGGCGGCCTTGCCGCCGTCGTGCAGCAGGGCGGCCAGCAGCAGGGCCAGCGAGCGTTCGCCGTCGAGCCGGAATCGCCCGGCCAGTTTTTTGACGATATCCACCGTGATCAGGGTGTGCGCCCAGACCGAATGGTGCCCCTGCTCGTCCTTTTCCGGATGGAAATGGGCGTCCTGGATGGTCAGGGCCAGGGCGCTGAGTTCCGGGAAGAGCTTGTCCAGCACGGTCAGGCGCAAATACTCTTGCAGCCCAATGGACGGCAGAGGCGATTCGAGCAGCAGCCGGAAAAGCTCGTCGGCAATGCGTTCGGCGCTGAGCTCGGCGAGCGGCACCTTTTTGGCCTTGGCGTAGATGGCCTTGTCCACGGCAAAATCGTGGACCGAGGCGAAGCGGGCGGCGCGCAGGACGCGTAGCGGGTCATCGCTGAAGCTGGCCGGCGAGGTCATGGCGATGCGCCTGCCGGCGATGGCTTCCAGGCCCCGGTGCGGGTCCACGACCAGGCCGCCTTCCAGGCGCACGGCGATGGAATTGCAGGTGAAATCGCGGCGGCCCAGGTCCTCTTCCAGGGTGACCTGCGGGCCGGACTGGATCAGGAAGTTCTTGTGGCCGTGGGCGGCCCCGTCCTTTTTTTGGTCGCGGCGGGGAACGGCGATGTCGAACGTTTTCCCCTCGCGGGTGAATTTGATCA
The DNA here is from genome assembly GCA_018262835.1 of Candidatus Aminicenantota bacterium. Lineage (GTDB taxonomy): Bacteria > Acidobacteriota > Aminicenantia > UBA2199 > UBA2199 > UBA2199. Next base: position 14,633 of record JADFDP010000006.1, on the reverse strand, counting down.
CCGCGAAGCTCTTGCCCACCGTGTCGGTTTTGCCGAGGCCGTCCAGCCGGGCGGCGATCCCGTCGTAGGTCATGCCGGTCACCAGCAGGTCGACATCCTGCTCCGGCGCGATCTTTTTGTAAAGGAGATAGTCGCGGACCGTGCCGCCCACGACGTAGACGTCGTCCTTGAATACGGAGACGAAAAAGTCCTTCTGGGCAAAGGGGATCTGCAGCCGCTTCATGATGGCTCGATTTTAGCGTTTCCGGCCCGGTATGTCAATTTAGTAATGAGTGATGAGTGATAAGTAATGAGAAACAGCGACAGTTCGAGACTTTGCGGTTGCTCATCACTCATCACTTATTACCCATCACTCTTGACCCATCACTCATCACAATGGTGATATAATGGAATCCATGATGCAAGAGGTCCTCAGCCCCGCCTTCTGGGAAAAGCTCGCCGGCCGCGGCCGCCGCATCCAGATCGCCTCCGTGGCCCGCGAGGCCCGGGAGCTGGCCGTGGCCGGGATCTTTTCCCGTTTCAACGACTCGGTCATCTGGCTGGGCGGGGAAAACGAGCCGCTGGGGGAAAAAAGGGAAAAGATCAGGCAGTGGCTGAAGCTTTTCGGCCGCGAGGACGTTCCGGTCCATTTTCACGCCCTGCCCTTCGAAGACCCCTATATCAACACCAGAGCCGACACGCGCCAGATCGCGGCCAAGCAGCAGCTGCAGGCCGATCTGGCCGCCGGCAGGCCCATGATCGTCCTGGCCACCCTGGCCTCCCTGTCGGTGCGCCTGGAAAGGAATTGGCGGGCCGGCGCCGGCATGCCGGGGCTGCGCAACGGCGACATGTGGGAACGCAATGAATTCATCCAGAAGCTGAACGGGCTCGGCTACCAGGCGCGCAACGCCGTGGAAAGCGGCGGCGACATCTCGTGGCGGGGCAACGTGGTCGATGTCTTTCCCGTGGCCGACGCCTATCCGGTGCGCCTGGAATTCGAGGGCCGGCGCCTGGTCTCCCTGCGCCGCTTCGACCCCAGTTCCCAGCGCTCCATTGCCGCGGTCGATAGCGTGGACATTCCCGAAAACCGCTATTTTGCGGACGCGGCCGGCCCGCCGATCCCGTGCGGGGAACCAGCGGAAAAATTCGCTTTCCTGACCGAACTCCTGCCGGGCTGCCGCCTGCTGGCCCGGGATTTCCAGAAAATCGAGAACGAGTACCACAAATTGCTGGAAAATTTCCGGCGCATCCGCGCCGCCGTGGCCGATAACCGGGCCGCCGCGCCCGAGGTGGAAGCGTTCTTCTCCTTTCCCTACCGGTCGGAAAAGATAGTCGATCTGGCCGACTTTGCCGCGGATGGCACCGCGGCCGCGGAGATCCGGGCCTGGCCCAAGACCGCATTAACGCTGGACAGCGAAGACCTGGAGCATTTGCGCGGCCAGGCGGCGGCGGGATACCGCCTGCTCGCCTACGCCGCCGATACGCGCCTGCTGGAGAATCTGCGCCAGCAGCTGCCGTCGCTGGAATGCCATTTCTTCGACATCCCCTGCTCGTTTGAAAATCCGCGACTGCGCCTGATTGCCCTTAGCGGGAGAAGCTTTGAATACCGGGCCAGGGAAGCCGCGGCGCGCGAGGTCCCCGCCGAGGAATGGCTGCAGGACATGGAGCAGGGGGACTGGGTGGTGCACCGCCAGCACGGCATCGGCAAATTCGCCGGCTTCAAGCGCCTGCAGTTCGAAGGCCTGTCGGCTGAGTTTCTCAAGATCGAGTACGCCAACCGCGAATTCCTCTACGTGCCGCTGCACGAGCTGGACGTAATGAAGCGCTACAGCGGCAGCGAGGGCGGGGTGCCGGCTCTGGACCGCCTGGGCGGTAAAACCTGGCGGCTCAAGACCGAGCGCGCCAAAAAGGCGATCGTCCATTACACGCGCGACCTGCTCAACCTCTACGCCATGCGCAAGTCCATCCGCAAAATGGCGCTGCCCGCGGTTCCCGACCTGGAAGACAAGCTGCAGCAGGATTTCCGCTTCGTCGAGACCGAGGACCAGAAGCAGGCCATCGCCCGCGTGCTGGCCGACCTGGAGGCCGATTTCCCCATGGACCGCCTGATCTGCGGCGACGTCAGCTTCGGCAAGACCGAGGTGGCCCTGCGCGCGGCCCTGCGCGCCGTGGCCAACGGCAAGCAGGCGGCCTTCCTTTGCCCGACCACCATCCTGGCCCTGCAGCACTTCAAGAATTTTGAACGGCGCCTGGCCGCCTTCCCCCTGCGCCTGGCCATGCTGTCGCGGCTGGTGTCCGCGGCGGAAAAGAAGCGCGTTGCCGCCGGCCTGAAAAACGGCAGCGTGGACCTGGTGGTGGGCACCCATTCGCTGCTGGCCAGAGGGGTGGAGTTCAAGAACCTGGGGCTGTTCATCATCGACGAGGAACAGCGCTTCGGGGTCTTCCAGAAGGAGAAGCTGAAAAAGGGCAGGGAGGACGTCGATGTCCTGACGCTTTCCGCCACCCCCATTCCGCGCACCCTGTCCATGGCCCTCTCGGGGCTGCAGGACATTTCGCTGATCCAGTCGCCGCCGCTGGGCCGGCTGGCCATCAAGAACTTCGTCGGCCTGTTTTCCCGCCAGGTCGTGGTCTCGGCGGTCCTGAACGAGATCGAGCGCGACGGGGCCGTGTTCGTGGTCTTCAACGACATCGGGCGCATCTTCCATTTCCGCGACCAGCTGGCCGCCTGGCTGCCCGACGTGGCCATCACCGTCATCCATGCCCAGATGCCCACGGCCGAAATCGAGAAGAACCTGCTGGATTTTATCGCCGGCAAGTTCCGCGTCCTGCTTTCGACCACCATCATTGAGAACGGCATCGACATCCCCATGGTCAACACCATGATCGTCATGAACGCCGACCGCCTGGGGCTGACGCAGATGTACCAGCTGCGCGGCCGCATCGGCCGCAGCACCCGCCAGGCCTACGCCTATTTCCTGGTCGACCCGCAAAAGCCCGGGGTCACCGACAAGGCCAGGAAGAGGCTGGAGGCCATCCGCGAATTTTCCGAGCTGGGCTCGGGCTACAAGCTGGCCGAGTTCGACCTCAGCCTGCGCGGGGCCGGGGCGCTGTTGGGCAACCGCCAGCACGGCCATGTCGAGGCGCTGGGCTACGACTATTTCCTGGAGCTCCTGCAGCAGGCCATCCGCGAGTTCAAGGGCGAGGCCGAGGAGGAAAGGGCGCTGGCCCTGCGCGTCCACTTCCCCTACGCCATCAGCGAGGAGTACATCGGCAACAGCTCGGAAAGGATCCGCGCCTACCGCCGCATCCTGGAGACGCGCGAGCCGGCCGAGCTGGAGGCCCTGCGCGCCGAGCTGCGCGACCGCTACGGCCGCATGCCGGAAAGCATGGAGAAGATCTTCTACGTGGGCGCGGTAAAATTGTTCGCCCGCCTCTACGGCTGGGAGAAGGTGGAAATATACGGAGACCGGGTACAGGTGACCGCAGACCGGGAGATTAAGATCCGGGATGAAAAAGCAATGCGAATTCCCGGACTGCAAATGGCCACTGGCAGAAATTTCGAGTTGGAGTTTTATGGTTTGGAAGGCTTTATCCGGCTGGGAAGGAATCTGGAACGGCTATTCCTTTAACCGCACCCAGACGCCGGTCTGCGAGTGCTCGTCGCTGCGGCGGATCTCGAAGTCGGGGAGCGACTTGATCAGCGAGGAGAGCTGGCGCTGGCCGAAGCTGCGCGGGTCGAAGCCCGGGTCGAGCTGCAGCAGCGCCTTGCCCATGGGCCCGAGGTTGGCCCAGCCGTTCTCCTGCACCACCATCTCGTAGGCCTCGCGCAGCAGCGGCATGGGATCGGTGCCGGCATAGAGTGCCTGCGGCTGGGGCTGCTCTTGCGGTTGTTCCTGCGGCTCCGCCTTGGGGCTGCTGGCGCGGCTGCGGCTGTGGACCCGCTCCGGGCGCGGCTTGCTCTCGCGGCGCTGCGCCAGGTTCTCGGTGTAGATGAACAGGTCGCAGGCGTTGACGAACGACTTGGGCGTCTTCTTCTGGCCGATGCCCATGACGAAAAAGCCCTCCTCGCGGATGCGGGTGGCCAGCCGCGTGTAGTCGCTGTCCGACGACACGATGCAGAAGCCCTCGACCAGGCGGCGATGCATGATGTCCATGGCGTCGATGATCAGGGCGCTGTCGGTGGCGTTCTTGCCCACGGTATAGCGGAACTGCTGGATGGGCTGCACGGCGTGCAGGTGCAGGGCGTCCTTCCAGGAGTGCATGTTCGAGGTGGTCCAGTCGCCGTAGATGCGGCGGATGGTCACCGAGCCGTGCTTGGCGATCTCGGCCAGCATCTTGTTCAGCAGCGAGGCCTGGGCGTTGTCGCCGTCGATCAGGACGGCCATCTTATTGTCTTTGCTGTCCACGGTTGGTTCGGCCATTTTCTCCCCCTAGTCAGGTCGCATTTAATCTAACAGAGTGGTCATGGGAAGTCAATAGACAAAGGTGTGGGTTCAGTGTTCTCTGAAATGATTTTGATCACGATAAAATAGCGGGGAATGACAGGTAACGCTAGAAATTTTACCCGCTCCCTGATTTTTTCATAAAAATGGGCGTGGGAAAATAAATATTCTGGGGATGGGAGGCAATTTTTTTCTGCTTACCAGGGTTTCTTTGATCACTATTCCTTTTAAATCGGCCTCGTATGCCTCGCCATTCATGAACTTTTTTTCGGGATGGGTTTGCCAAAACAGCATGAGCCGGGATCGAGGAAAAAACAAGGAAATGAAAAGTCCTGAAATCGCACTTGACTTTTAAAATCCGCCCCCTATAATCATATTCGCTTTTTGAGGAGGGAAATTATTATGAAAGGAAATAAAAAAGTTGTCGTTTTTTTTGTTATTTTTTTAATCAGTTTTTTCTTTTCCTGCAATATTTCTGACGATTCAAAGGATGACGACGACAACAACGTTCAGGTAGACAAAAAATACGGGATCAGGATGAATGTTATAATCTCGAACAAAGGGGCGACACTAACCCGCCTGGTGGTCGTGATCCCCCTGGCGCAAACCAATCAATATCAGGATGTGCAAAACGTGAATTTGTTTTCCGGGACCAAGGTCGCCATCCCCAAAACGGATGACTTCTTTATCCGCTGGATTTATACCAAAAGCGTGCCCTCTACCGGCCAGAAAAAAGAGTCATACTATGATTTTGACGTGACCCTTCATCCTTACAACTTCAATTTTTCGCAGGTGACGACAATCCCAGCCTATGACACAAAGTCCAATATTTATCTTTGGTATACAGGAGGCAGCGGCGATCTTATCGATCCCCGAAACTCGACAATCATGAGCATCGGCAAATCCCTCTGGGGGCAATCCTCTGATATCATCGATTATGCCCGGCGCTGCTATGAATATGTGGCCAAGAACTACAAATACAAGAATCCCAACACGGGGCTTCATTCCCTTAAGGAAATCCTTGCCGCCGGGGGCGGGGATTGCGGTAATCTCTCGTCAATTTATATTTCCTTGCTCAGATACAAGGATATTCCCTCCAGGCATATCGTCACCGTGAGGCCGAACGGCTCATTTCATGTCTGGGCCGATTTTTATATTCAGAATTATGGATGGGTCCCTGTTGACGTGACTTCTAAGAATTCAAACCCCAATGGAGATTTTTTTGGGAAATACGATGGCAATGGAATTGTGTTTACCAAGGAAGTCTGGCTGCAACTGAATATTGGCGACCAGAAACAGTATTGCGCCTTGCTACAGAGTTATGCCTGGTGGTTCTGGGGATTGAGCGGTCTAAGAAATGTGGATGCGGATTTTGTGATTACCAGCACGAGGTTAAACTAAAGTCGTACTTGCGGGTTCAAGATATCGCGTTGGTTCGATTCCATGCTAAAAAATATTGTTCCCCAGTGGCAGTGATCGGACACGGAATTCGTTCCCCGCTCAGTTCTCTTCACTTTTTCCTTTTACCTTTTTGAACGGCAAGGCATCAGATCAAGCGGTGGAGTTTCAGCCATACAGCGAAACGGGCTCCCAGGAAATCGCAGCTGCGTGAATGCCGGCTGAAAGTGAAATTCCGGAGCGCTGCGCGCTTCAATTCCAGTCCGGCGCCGGCTCGACCCTTGCGGTCGTCCTTGACGTTCTTTGTCTGCGGCCAGGCGCAGAGCAAGAGAAGAATGGAAGCAAGGGATTAAAATCAAAAAAAGACGGAAAGCCATTGACATCCGTTTTTTCCAGGTTCATAATTGATAATGATTATCAATTGCGAGGTATTATTATGAGCCGGCTGGCTAAGGAACGCTATGCGGTCATGATCGAGAAACTGAAGAGGTCCGGCCTGAAATCGACCCCGCAGCGCCTGGCCATCATGCGGGTCCTGTCCGAGAACAAGGAGCATCCGAGCGTGGAAGCCATAAACAAGCGATTGCAAAAAAAGTTTCCCGGGATCAGCCAGGCGACGGTGTATCGCAACATCATGCTGATCAAATCGCTGGGCGAAGTCCTCGAGATCGGATTTGCCGGGGGGGGCAGCCGCTACGACGGCAGGAAGCCCTATTCCCATCCCCATGTCGTCTGCCTTGAATGCGGCAAGATCATCGATCCGGAACTGGCGAGCCTGCGGGATATGACCCGCGAGATCGCCGCGGGCAGCGGCTTCGAGATCAAGAGCTTTCGCCTGGATTTCTTTGGCCTATGCCCGGCTTGCCGCAACAGGAAATAGTTCAAGCATTTCATTAGCAAAGGAGGGAAATATGAAAAAAAAGGGAAAACTGACCACGCGCAACGGTGCGCCCGTGGTTGACAACCAGAACACAATGACGGCCGGGCCGCGGGGGCCCGTGCTGCTTCAGGACGTCTGGTACCTGGAAAAGCTGGCCCACTTCGACCGCGAGGTGATCCCGGAGCGGCGCATGCACGCCAAGGGCTCCGGCGCCTTCGGCACCTTCACCGTCACCCATGACATCACCCGCTACACCAGGGCCAGGATCTTCTCGGCCGTGGGCAAGGAGACCGAGATGTTCGCCCGCTTCTCCACCGTGGCCGGCGAGCGCGGCGCCGCTGACGCCGAGCGCGATATCCGCGGCTTCGCCATGAAGTTCTACACCGAGGAGGGCAACTGGGACCTGGTGGGCAACAACACGCCGGTTTTCTTCCTGCGCGACCCGCTGAAGTTCCCCGACCTGAACCATGCCGTGAAGCGCGACCCGCGCACCAACATGCGCAGCGCCCTGAACAACTGGGACTTCTGGAGCTCGCTGCCCGAGGCGCTGCACCAGGTCACCATCGTCATGAGCGACCGCGGCATTCCCGCCTCCTACCGCCACATGCACGGCTTCGGCAGCCACACCTTCAGTTTCATCAATGCCAGGAACGAGCGTTATTGGGTGAAATTCCATCTGCGAACCCAGCAGGGAATCAAGAACCTGAGCAACGAGGAGGCCCAGGCGATCGTGGGCAGGGACCGCGAGAGCAACCAGCGCGACCTGTACGAGAGCATCGAGAAGAAAGAGTTCCCGCGCTGGACCTTGTACGTGCAGATCATGCCGGAAAAGGACGCGGCCAGCTACAAGTTCCATCCTTTTGACCTGACCAAGGTCTGGCTCAAGAAGGACTATCCGCTGATCGAGGTCGGGATCATGGAG
>JADFDP010000006.1:0-7002 GCA_018262835.1 Candidatus Aminicenantota bacterium | reverse complement strand
ATCATGGAGCTGAACCGCAACCCGGAGAACTACTTCGCCGACGTGGAGCAGGCGGCATTCAACCCGGCCAACGTGGTCCCCGGCATCGGCTTTTCCCCCGACAAGATGCTCCAGGGGCGGCTCTTCTCCTACGGCGATGCCCAGCGCTACCGCCTCGGCGTCAACCATCACCAGATCCCGGTCAACGCGCCGCGCTGCCCCTACCACAGCTTCCACCGCGACGGCTCCATGCGCGTCGACGGCAACTATGGCTCCACCCTGGGCTACGAGCCCAACAGCTTCGGCGAATGGCAGCAGCAGCCCGAGTTTGCCGAGCCGCCGCTGCCCCTGGCCGGCGCCGCCGACCACTGGGACTTCCGCAAGGACGACGAGGATTACTACACCCAGCCGGGCCTGCTCTTCCGGCTCATGGGCCCGGAGAAGCAGGCGCTGCTGTTCGCCAACACCGCCGCCGACATCGCCAATGCCTCGCGCGAGATCAAGATCCGCCATATCGGCAACTGCCTGAAGGCCGACCCGGCGTATGGCGCCGGGGTGGCCAAGGCCATCGGCATCCCGCTGGAAGAGGTGACCGGGAAGTAGGGGAGAAAAATATTTCTCCCCTTTGCGGGCCGCTTACAGGTTGAAATTGTAGGTGAACTTCACCAGGAAGACGTGGGTGGCGGGCAGGCGCATCAGGTCGCGGAAGCCGGATGAGAGCTCGAAATCATTGCGGCCGGTGTCGTTGGCGCGGCCCTGGCTCCAAACCACGAACAGCGCGGCGCCGGGCCGGTATTCCCAGCGCAAAACCAGGTTGGTGCGCAGTTCCAGGACGTTGAAGTCGGGGTTGGCGAACGAATAGGCGGCGCCATGGGCGGCTTCCCGCACGTGGTAGGTGTTGTCGCCGTCGTCGAAGCTGATCTCGTCGCTGCCGTAAGTACGGAAACGATCCTGGAACAGGCGGGCGCGGGGATCGGTGATGCGCTTGAAGGCGTTGTAGCGGCCGTTGGATATGAAGGGCTGGCCGTAGAACTGGATGGAGAGCTCGGGCGTGATGCTGTAGTTCAGGCGCAGCGTCACATAGAACGTATTCTGGGCGATGCTGGCCATGACATAGCGATCGCCGCCGCCGGCCGTTACGGTATCGACGTACAGCAGATTGTTTTTGTAGTATTCGTATCCGGGCGCGACCGAGAGCGACAGGCCGCTGCTGGGACGGTAGGCCATGGTCAGGTTCGTGCCCCAGCTCTCCCGCGACTGGTCGTCGGGGATGAAGTTATTGCCGCTCCAGTTGATGGTGAGGCGCTTGCGCGTGTCGCTGCCGAATCCGATCCACTGGCTCCAGCCGCCGTTGCTGCGCAAATAAGGGCCGCCGCGCAAAGTCCCCTGCGAAAGGCCCGAGCCCTGGCGGTTGAATCCGTATTCAAAGCTCCAGTAGTTCTTGAACTGGCCCCAGAAATTGGTGTTGCCGCCGACAAAGATCGGCGTGCCGCCGAAATTGTGGCCCTTCCAGGCGTTGAAATTCAGGTTGAGCTGGTTGAAGATCCAGGTCGGCTTGGTGATCTGGTAGCCGGCCCAGCCCCAGGCCATGATGACGTCGGCCTGGTGCAGATAGCCCATGTCGTTGAGCTCCAGTCCCGGCGAGCGCCAGGTCACGCCGGCGGCGTAGGTCAGCTTGCTGTCGCCGCTTTTGCCTATCTCGAAATTGCCGCCGTACCCGCCCAGCGAGGTGCGCTTGGGATCGAGATGGAAGTAATCGCTGTCCGGGCGCTGGTAATAGTGCACCGCCGATTCCTGGGTCTGCAGGATCGCTTCCTTGCTGCCGTTCACCAGGCTGAATACGGTTTTGGCCGAGACAAAATAGCTGCGGTTTTTCCAGCTGTGGTAGAAATCGACGCCCGCGGTATAAGCGGATGTGTGCAGGAAATCGAGCGCCGGATCCTGGATATCGCGGTTGACGGCCGTCATCATGGCGCCGATCAAGGTTTTGCCTTCATTGAGGTCCTGCTGGGCGCGCAGCATGAAATAGTTGGTCAGGGGTTCCACGGTTTCGCTGCGGCTTTGGCCGTTGAAACTGAGGGCGGCCCGGCTGCGGGCGGTGAGGCTTTCCAGCACTCCCAGCGACAGGCCGTTCCTGGTCTTGCCCGTGATTTTAAAGGCGCCCAGGATCGCCGTATTGAGCGGCATGTCGAGGAATTCCCCGTCCTGCAATTCGGGATCGTATTGCGGGGCGCGGCCGATGCGCCGGGAGTAGAACAGGTTGTCGCTGCCGAAATCGCCGTTGCCGCTCATCATGCGAAAGTTGAGGATATTGCGCCCTTCGGTGAAGAACGGCCGCTTTTCCTCGAAAAAAGTTTCATAGGCCGACAAATTGACCACCGACGGGTCGGCTTCGACCTGGCCGAAATCGGGATTGATGGTGAAATCAAGCGTCAGGTCGCTGGTCAGGCCTATTTTTCCGTCCAGGCCGCCGAGCAGTTGGCTGCTTGAGCCGGACGCGAAGGGGTTGCCCGCTTCTTCAGGCGACAGCTGCCCCTTGGCCACGGCGTAGGGGATGATCTCGATCTGGTGCTGGGCGCGGATGTTCTGCAGTCCATCGAGCACGCCGAAAAGGCTGACGAAGCCCGCGGCGTCCTTGGGGATGTGCTGCCAGGAGGAGATCTCCTGCTTGCGGAACAGCAGGCGCCGCACCTGCAAACCGAAGGTCATCTCGTTCCCGGAAGCGAAGCGCAGCTGGCTGAAGGGGATGGCCATCTCGGCGGTCCAGCCGCCCGCGTCGACGGCCGTCTCGACCGTCCAGAGCGGGTCCCAGGTGGAATCTTGGCTGTTGCTGTCGCCGGTGAGGGCCACGTCGGCCTTGACGCCGGCGGCGTTGACCTTGAAGCCGAAGGCGGTGCGCTTGTCGAAGTAGCTGTCGATATACACCGCCAGGTAGTCGCCGTCGATCTCGTCCCTGCGGGACAGGCGGCGCTCGATCGTCCCGGCCTGGCTGTCGTGGCAGCGGACCAGGACGTAGACGTTCTTGTCGTCGTACATGGCCTTGAACTCGGTGGGCTCGCTGGGCGCTTCGCCGCCGCGCGGTTCGCTCTGCACGAACTGGCCGCCCCATTCCACCTTGTCCCAGCAGGGATCGTCGCCGCGACCGTCGATGGCCGGGGCGTGGGGGTTGATGTGCTTGCTGAGGTAGACCCGCTTTTCCGCGCTGAACATCGACATTATTCCCAATAAGGCCATCAGGGCCAGGAACAAAAATTTTTTCATATCCAACCTCTTTGGTTCCGTTTTAATTTTGCCATCACCAGGTTAGACGCTGAAAATGAAAAAAGGTAACACGGATCGGCAAATGTTAGTGACAAAAAAGGAAAAAACAAGGCTATGGGCGAGAGGCTATGGGCGATGGGGAAGAAAAATGGAATAGAGAGGACGAGCGGCGGGCGACCCGCCGGATCGCCCCTTGTTCCTGTTCTTCACTTCTACCTTTTTACTTTTTCCTTGGTTGTTGACAACTCAAGCCAGGTTTATCTTGAACTTGCAGCGCTTGCCGCCGCGGCGCACATGCATGCCCCGGTCCGGCCAAGGCGCGAGAGGAACTCCTTGCGGCCCATGATTTTTTCGTTCATTAATTCCTCCATGACTGCCGATTTTACTTGATCTCCTTTTCGAACCACTTCGATCGGTCCGGCTCGGCCGGGTCAGAAGGGATTTTGGCCGGCGGATTCTTCCGCAGCTGTTCGAGCAGGTACGTCACCGCAGTCTCGATGCAGGGGTCGTTGCCCTTGGCGATCTCTTCGGGCCGGTCGTAGACCTCCAGGTCGGGATAGATGCCCACCCCTTCCACCGCCCATTGTCCGTTCTTGTCGGTGATGCCGTTCATGGGCACGGCGAACGACGGGCCGTCCACCAGCGACGGGCTCCAGTTGTAGCCGACCAGGCCGCCCCAGGTGCGGGTGCCGATGAGGATCCCCAGCTTCCGGACCTGGAACAGGTAGGGGAAGTTGTCGCCGCCCGAGGAGGAGTAATGGTTGATGAGCATGGCCTTGGGGCCCTCCAGGGCGAAGACCGGATCGCGCTGCAGGCGCACCCCGCGGGAATGCCAGTAGCTGGTGATCTGGCGGGAAAGCATGTCGACCATCTTGGCCGGGTCGAAGCCGCCGCCGTTGTAGCGTTCGTCGATGATCCAGGCCTGCTTGTCGGTCTGGGCGATGATGCCCTTGTAGAATTCCCGGTGGCCGTCGTCGGCGGTATTGGGGACATAGACGTAGCCGATGCGCCCGCCCGAGAGCCTGTCCACCAGCTGGCGCCGTGATTCCACCCAGTCCAGGGCCATGAGATCCAGCTCGCTCTTGACCGGCTTGATCCAGTAGGTGCGGGCCCCGGCGCGCTCCGGCCTGGCGTTGACCGTCAATTCAATGCGCTTGTCGGCGCTGTTTTCCAGCAGGCGGTAGGGGTTCTCGCTGAGCGGCAGGTCGGTGCCGTTCAGGCTGATGATGTAGTCGCCCTCGTGCACCTCGATGCCCGCCTCGGTCAGCGGCGAACGGGTACGCTCATTCCAGTTCTCGCTGCGGTAGATCTTCTTGATCCGGTAGCGGCCGGCTTGCGCGTCGGCCTGCAGCTCGGCGCCCAGAAGGCCCGTGTCGATCCTGGGCACGCGGGCGAAATCGCCCCAGTTGACATAGGTGTGACCGACGTTCAGCTCGCCGAGCAGCTCGCCGAAGATGAAGTCCAGATCGGCGCGGTGGCCGAGGTGGGGCACCAACGCCTGGTATTTCCGGCGCATCTTCTCCCAGTCCACGCCGTGCATGTTCCTGACGTAGAACCAGTCGCGGAAAATGCGCCAGCCTTCGTTGTAGATCTGCTGCCACTCCTTGAGCGGCTCGATGCGCATGGTCATGTCGGCCAGGTTGAGCCTGCCGTCGCCGGGCTTCTGGCCGGCCGAGAAGGTGACGATGCCGAAGTCGTTGCCGGCCTTGTAAAGGAACTTCTTGTTGTCGGCGCTGATGACGCCGCCGTCGATCCCCTTGATGACCAGTTCGTCCTTGCGGGCGTCCAGGTCGTAGGTGTGGAGTTCGCCCGAGGCGAAATAGGCCAGCTTGCCGCCGCCCAGGTCCTGCACCCCGCCGTAATCGCCGGCGGCAAAGGGCAGCGCCATGATGCGTTCGTCGATGGCGTCGAAATCGATGCGCAGCGGCTTAATTTCCTCCTTGGCCGGCTCGGCTTTCTTTTCGTTTCCCTTTTCCTTGGCTTTGGCGTCGGCCGGTTTTTCCGCGGCCTTGACCTCCTCGACGTCATTTTTGTCGGGGAGAAGCTGCGGAGCGTCCTTGGCCAGGGAAACGGCGTAGACGCGCGTGGATTTGTTGTAGATGTAGTCGAACTCGAAATCGGAGAAGGTCCAGTTGAAGTCGCGGTTGGAGAGGAAATAGACATACTTGCCGTCGCGGGAGAAGGAGCCGGAGAAGCTGTTGTAGCGGCTGGAAAGGAGCTGGCGCGCCTTGCCGCCCTCCAGGGAGTAGACCCAGATGGTGTTCAGGCCGTTGGCGCCGTTCTTGGTGTAAATTACCCAACGGGAGTCGGGCGACCAGTTGTAGTCGGTGATCTCGTTCAGGTCGGCCTTGTCGATGCCGACGATCTTTTTCGTCTTCAGGTCGATGACCTGCAGCAGCTGGTTCTTGTCGGAGAAGAGAAGCATCCGGGAGTCGGGGGACCAGGCCGGCGGATACTTCCAGACCTTGTGGCCGCTGGTCACGGCCTGCGGCTTCTCCTTGCCCGCCGGGTCGATCAGCGTCAATTCATAGTCGCCCGAGGCGTCGGAGCAGCAGGCGATCCACTTGCCGTCCGGGGACCAGGCCGGGTAGAACTCGCGCGCCCCCTGGCTGCGGGTCAGGTTGTCGGTGCGGCCGTTCTCGGCCGGCACGGTGAAGATGTCGCCGCGGCCGTCGAAGGCCGCCCGCTTGCCGGAGGGCGAAACCGTGTAACCGAAACGGGTGATGAAGGAGGAGACGTTCTTGAAGTAGGGCAGGGTGTTGGGGTTGTCGAAATCGAGATCCACGGCCAGTTTGCGGCTGGCGCCGCTGTCCAGGTCGAGCAGCCAGATCCAGCCGCCCTTCTCGAAGGCCACCCGGCCGAAGCGGCCGGAGGGCCACAGCACGTCGAAATCATTGAAAGCGGTGATCCGATCGATCTTTTCGCTCTTCAAGTCATAGGAATAGAAATTGAGCACCAGATCGCGGTCGGATACGAAGTAGATCTTATCCTTGTACCAGAGCGGGTGCTGGTCGGTGCCGGCGAAGTCGGTCAGCCGCTTGGAGACGTTGTTTTTCAGGTCGTAGGTCCAGATGTCCTGGGCCCGGCCGCCCTTGGTGCGCTTCCAGGTGCGGAACTCGCGCTCGATCGGCGTGTAGACGATCGACCCGTTGTCGGGCGAGAGCCGGCCGCTTCCCGCCTCCGGGATCTGCAGGGGCTGTTCCAGCCCGCCGGCGAGCGGGACCAGGAAGTATTTCCCCATCCGTTCCCCCCACGGGGTGCGGTTGGCGCGCACCATGATCCGCTGCGAGTCGGCGGTCCAGTCCATGACCACGTAGTCGTAGCCGCCGCGCGGGGGCATGATGCCGGCGTCGTTGTAGAAGGTGAGCTGGCGGGGAGTGCCGCCCGCGGCCGGGATGACGTAGACCTGGCGCGAGCCGGAGTATTCGGCCGAATAGGCGATCCACTTGCCGTCCGGGGAGATCTTGGGAAAGAGCTCCAGGCCGGGGTGGTTGGTCAGCTTGCGGGCGGCGCCGCCCGCGGCCGGGACCGACCAAATGTCGCCGGCGTAGACGAAGGCCACCAGGTCCTTGCTTATATCGGGAAATCTCAGCAGCCGGGCGTCCTGCAGGGCGAACGCCGCGGAGCTCAGCAGCAGGCAGATGGCGAGCAGGAAAATCGTTTTCTTCATGGTTCCTCCTTTTGCATCTAAAATTATCAAAAGCCGATGGCTTTTTCCTGAGTGTTATACGGGAAGTTTTCCAAAAAAATCGAGAACATGGA
>JADFDP010000069.1 GCA_018262835.1 Candidatus Aminicenantota bacterium | reverse complement strand
AAACCCATGCGCGAGGTGATCTTGCCGCGGCCGAAGCGGTCGTCGATGGCCGGGGTGAAAAGCAAGGCGTGCTTGTTCTGCTCCTCGTAGTTATGGGCGATTTTCAGGATCTCGGTGGACTTGCCGGCATTCATGGTCGAATAGCGAAAATAGAGTTGGGCCATATTTCAATCTCCTGGGATTTTCAGGGCTTGGGATCCTGCGCCGTTTCTTCCCAAAAAGCCCGCTGGACATCGCGATACATGCCCAGATCGGCGCCGCTCTGCAGGTAGCGGATCAGAGCATCGGCGGTGGTGGACTGCAGGGACTGCCCCGGATCGGCGTGCACGAAATTGTAGGAACTGGCCACGTAGCTGGAAACACCGACCTGGAATTTCCCGTCTTCGGCCAAAGGCGTGCCGTCGGGATGGCGCAGCAGGATCTCCTTGATCTGCCGGTCGCCGCCGCTGCGCACCACGTAGGAGATGCCCGAGACCTGCAGATCGATCTCGCCGCCTTTTTCGAATGAACTTCTGACCAGGCCGCGGATCTCGGCGGGGGTCATGGCGAACCGCACCACCGGGTTGCCGAAGGGATCGAGAGTATAGATGTCCTTGAGGGTGATTCTTCTGGGCAGCTGGTTAAGGCGGATGCCGCCCTCGTTCTGAAAGGCGATGTCCAGGCCGAAGGCCTGGCGCATGGCATCGGTCATCAGGCTGCCCAGCGCGTCCTTGCCGGTGATCTCCAGCGGGGCTTCGGCGATGACCCTGGCGAAAGCCGGATTCTGGTTGAACCGGGCGATCATGGCCTTGACCTCAGGGTCTTCCTCGCTCGCCCCCTTCAGCTCGATCAGACCACCCTTTTTCTCAACCACGCGGCCGTTGCGTACCCGCAGTTCCACCCGGCCCAGGAAGCGGTTGTCGCTGCCCGCCTGCGCCACCAGCACACCGTTGACCGTCTCGGCCGGGTCGACGCGGGTGTGGGAATGGCCGCCGATGATCGCGTCCAGCTCAGGCATCTGCTCCGCCAGTTTCTGGTCCAGGTCAAAACCCAGGTGGGTCAGGCCGATGAGGACTTGGTTGTCGCGGCGCAGCGCCTTCATCTCCAAGGCCTTCTGTAGCGGCTCACTGAAGCGCAGCCCCTTGACCCGGTCGGGGTGGGTGGAGGGCAGGCCGTTCCCGGCTTCGACCTGGATCAGCCCGAAAACGGCGATGCGGACGCCGCTTTTGGTTTTCAGCACCACACTGGGGCGCAATTGCGAAAATGCGGCCCCGGCGGACCGGATGTTGGCGCAGACAAAGGGGAAACGGGCCCGGGCCACAAATTTCTCCAGGTTCTCCAGACCGTAATCGAACTCGTGGTTGCCCGGGCAGAGCAGGTCCAGGCCCAGGCGGTTGTAGAGCTCCAGCACCGGTTCGCCGGGAGGTTCGTACTGGTCGATGACCGGGTTGCCGGTGAAATTGTCGCCGGCGCAGAAATAAAAAACATTTTCACAGTTTTTTCTTTCACTTTCGATGAGGGCGGCCACCTTGGCGAAGTTGTCTATCTTGCCGTGGACATCGTTGGAGTGGAAGATGACGATGCGGGTCTCGGCGGGCACCGGGGCCACGGAGGCGCAGGAGGCGCAAGCCAGGCCGGTGACCAGGACGGCCGCCAGCAGGAATGACCCTGCCGGGAAGCGCTTGCGGGCGCTCATGGTTGGGGCTCCGTCCGTACCACGCGCTTGACGATAAGCCGGGCCCCTTCACTGAGCCCGCCTTCAAGCCCGACCTCGTGGCCGCGGCCGTCAAAGACCGCCTTGCTCCCCTTCTGGATCTGCGTCCAGGTGATTTGGGAATACTTGCGCAGGACGTCCCTGACGCACGCTCCGGAAAAAATCTCGACCGTCTTGCCGTTCACTTTTATATGCATGTCCTTGAACTCCTTTATAAGAAAATTGATTTTAGTAAAGTACGGAATTAAAGTCAAGAAATAAGTAACCTGGGCAATCATGATGAGTGACTAGTAAGACTAAAATTCCAATTCACAAATTCCAAATCCCAAATAAATTCCAATTTCCAAATTCCAATGTCCAAAACAAAAGCCCTTTCAAATGCAACTTCTTCGTTTGGGTCATTTGGTTATTGGTGTTTGGTGCTTATTTGGAATTTGGTGCTTGAGATTTGGGATTTTAGTCCTGCCTCGTCACTTGTTACTTGTCACTTGTCACTCAGTACGATGGTTCATTATGATATAATCTACTCGATGAAATACCCAACCTCCGTTACCCTCAACTTGCCGGAATGGCTGAACATGATGTTGTCCGGCAAAGCCCTGCTCCTGCCCGACCCCGAAACCCGCATGCGCTGGGTGATCGAACTGTCGCGGTTGAACGTGGAAAACGCCAGCGGTGGACCTTTCGCCGCCGCCGTCTTTGAGCGCGAAACCGGGCGGCTGCTGGGCGCCGGCGTCAACCGCGTCGAGCCGCTGAACCTCTCGCCGGCCCACGCCGAGGTGATGGCCATCGCCTTCGCCCAGCAGAAAATGAAAACCTACGACCTGGGCGCAAACGCCACCGAGCCCACCGAGCTGGTGACCAGCTCCCAGCCCTGCCTGATGTGCCTGGGCGCCGTCTTGTGGTCCGGGGTCACCCGGCTGGCCTACGCCGCGCCCGCCGCCGACGTCGCGGGCATCCTGGGATTCGACGAAGGGCCGCTGCCGTGGGGCTGGCAGGAAGAACTGCGTAAACGCGGCATCGAGGTCCAGGGGGAATTCTTGCGCGCCGAAGCCGCCGCGGTTTTGGAGCTGTACAAAAAAAAGCAGGGGACGGTCTACAACAGCCGCCGTTCCCGAGGTTAGGCGCCAAGAGCGCCCAAAGCAAGTGGTAGTGGTAGTGATAGTAAAAGCAATATAACTATCTCAGAAAGAAAGCTGTTTTCCTCCTACTACCACTACCACTATCACTACCACTAACAGGCCGCAGGCCTGCGTCAAAGCCCTTTGCGCTGCATCAGCTCGCGGTTGCGGCTCGGCGTCTGGTTCCACAGCGTCAGCATCAGCACGGCGCCGATCACCGAGAAGGGGATGATCAGGTAGACCCAGATCCCCCAGCCGAAGCGGTCGAGGAAATAGCCCATGCCGAAGCCGGTCAGGCCGCTGGCCAGATACTGCACGCCGTCGAGCAGGCCGGTGACCGTCGCCGCCCCCTTGGTGCCGCCAAAGTCCATGGAGGCGGTCCCGGAGAGCATGCCGTGCACGCCGAAGATCCACATGCAGCAGAAGCCGATCATGAACGCGGCCAGCCCGGGGATGCGCACATTGCCCAGGATGAGCAGCGAAATGATCTGGCCGATATAAAATATAAAGGCCACCGGCGGCCGCCGCGACTGGAACAGGCGGTCGGACATGTAGCCGCAAAGCAGCCCGCCGATGATGCCGCCGGCGGTGATGCCCAGCGAGGCCGCCTCGTGCAGCCCCGAGCCGGGGGCGATCTGGTGGATCTCCTTTAAAAACGGCGTGAACCAGAGCATCAGCCCCTGGCGCACGAAGCCGGTGCAGAACTCGGCCGCCATCAGGGTGATGATCACCGGGTTGGAGAAGGCGCGCCTGAGCACGTAGGTGAAGCCGACCTTGACTTCGTCGCCGATATGGCAGGTGGCGTCGTCGGTGTTGAGCTTGGCGAAGCCGCACTGCTCCGGCTTGTCCCTGACCAGGAAGAAGTCGACCAGGACCATGATCAGGATCAGGGCCGACGGCACGATGAAGACCCATTGCCAGCCGAAGTGGGCCAGGATCCAGCCGCCGAAGCCCATGGCCAGAAAATAGCCGCTGGAGATCATGATGCCGAAGATGCCGCCGAACACGCCGCGCTCCCTGACGTGGAACCAGGGGGCGTTGACCTTGACCACCGACAGGGCGCCGAAGCTCTGGAAATACTGGTTGACGGCGTAGAGCAGCGACATGCCGACCACGATCTTGGTCTGCCAGCCGGCCAGAAACAGGCCGCCGATGACCAGGTTGAACAGCGCCGTGCCGATGCCGCCGAAGATGATGGCCTTCTTGCCGCCGAAGCGATCAGCCAGCGGGCCGTTGAGGATCACGCTCAGGGCGTAGGTCCAGAAGCCGGCGGTGGCGATGGTACCGAACTCGGCCTTGGACAGGGCGAACGTTTTCATGATGTCGCTCGAGGCGACATTGAGGTTGTAGCGCCCCATGTAGAAGGTGGCGTAGGTCAGCCCCAGCGGGAACCAGTTCATGAAGCGGCGGCGGCGGAACTCGGGCGAGTGGTTGAGCGGGTTGCGCGACAGGAAGCTCACTTGCTCACCTCCCGCCAGGCCTGCCACAGGCGGCCGAGCACCTCCTCGAGGTGGGCGCCCAGCTCGTCGGGCTTGTCGGTCTTTTCGGGCATGTTCTCAAAAACGGCGTAGGGGACCCGGCGCTCGCCCGCGGGCAGAAACTTCGGGTCGGCGGCGAACTCGTCCCAGTCCGACTCCTTGTAGAGCATCTCGATCTTCTTGTCCTCCAGGGCGTGCTGCAGGATGGAGTCGGGGCGGTCGGGGTTGTAACGCCGGCGGTTCTTGCGCAGCGACTCGGGCCAGTCGACCTTGATGTAGAGGGCGGCGGCATGGTCCAGCACCTGCGGCGACAAGTGGGAGAAGGCCTCGCGGAAGCCGCCGTGCTCCTTACCGCGCGCGAACTCGATGAACAGGGTCTTTCCGTCATGAAAGGCGGGGTCGTTGCGCAGCATCTTGAAATACTGCAGGTTAAGCTTCTTGATCAGGAAGTTCCAGAACCACTTGCCCTTGAAGACGTGGCCGGGCATGGTCTTGCCCTCGTAGGTGAACTCCCTGTCGGTGAGCAGGCGCGGCTGCCCCATCTCCTCCATCAGGTCGTCGTCCTCGAAGCGCTCCCAGAGGATGGGGAAATCGTCGATTTCCTGGAACTCGCCGATATGAAATCGTTTGATCCTCTCCTTTAAAGGGATCTTTTTCAGGTAGTCGATGACCTCGGATTTGCCGGCGGCCGGCCGGCCGATCAGGATGATGACGTCAAAGGCCTTTTTTTCCATGTCGCGTTCCTCCAGAGAAGCGTTTGGACCGCAAGCGAAATTTAATTATAAGGATGGGAATAATTTTTGCAAATCCATTCACTCGAGCTTGAAGAGCAGATTGAATCTCAGTGACAAGTGACGAGTAACAAGTGACAGGGGTGAACAGCACTGGTTTAACGGCCTTTCCTGTACTTTCGGTGAATGCAGCTCCTCGTCACTCGTTACTTGTTACTTGTTACTTTCTTCAAGCCCGGGGAGCTTATCTCCAGCTGCGGGCAGCTCGCCGCGCACGCCGGTGAAGTCGGCCAGGCGGTCCTGGAACTTCTCGGCCTTTTTGGCCGATTCATCGTACTTGCCGGCAGCATTGCCCAGGTGCTTGCCCAGCAGCAGGAAATCGGCGTGGAATTGGCCGAAGCCCTCCTGGACCTTGACCAGGTCCTTGAGGATCTGCTGGGTCTGCTGCTCGATCTTCAGCCCCTTGAGGCCGAAGGCGATGGCCATCAGGTAGGCGTAGAAGCTGTTGGGCGAGACCGGGATGACGTGCTTCTCCACGGCGTAGTTGAAGATGCCGTAGTTCCTGCCGTCCAGGCCGTCGCTGATCACGGCCTCGTAGAAGACATTCTCGGCCGGGATGTAGATCAGGGCGAAGTCGTAGGTACCGCAGTCGGGGCGGATGTATTTTTCGGCGATCTCGTCGACGCGCAGCTTGAAGCTCCTGACGAATTCCTTTTTATGCTTTTTCCGCCCCTCCTCGTCGCCGGCGTCGAACAGGCGCACGAAGCTCTCCAGCGGGAACTTGGCGTCGACCGGGATCAGGCGCTCGCCCAAGGTGATGACGGCGTCGACCTTGGCGCCGTCGGGAAAGGCGTACTGCAGGGTGAAGTTGCCGGCCGGCAGCACCTGGCGCAGCAGGTCCTCCAGCAGGTATTCGCCCAGGTTGCCGCGCAGCTTGGGCGCGCGCAGGATATCCTGCAGGGAGGAGATGTCCTTGCCGATGGCCTTCATCTGGTTGGTTGATTCCTCGAGCAGCCCCAGCTTCTTCTGAATCTCGCCGACCACAGCGCCCGTCTGGCCCAGCTGGCTGGTGATGTTGCCCTGGGTCTTGCTCAGGTTTTCGTTGACCGTGCGCATGATGTCGTTCAGCTGCCCGCTCTGCTGCATCAAGGCCTGATTCTGCGCCTGCAGCTGCGTCGTCTTCAGCTCCTGCATCTGGTTCTTCAGGTCCAGCATCTGCTGGTTAAGGGAGGCGTCCCGCGGCCGCAGCTGCAGGACCACCACGGCCAGCAGCAGGACCACGGCCACGGCCAGCAGCACGATTAAAAAAACGGTTTCCATTGAGATCGCCACGCTCCTTTTGGTTCAAGGATAGCAGAGACACAAATATTTATCAATTATACAATGCTCGGTGCACGGCAGACGGTGGACGGTTTACAGTAAAAACCAGAAGACTAAAATTCCAAATTCCATGCACCAAATTCCAAATAAGCACCAAGCCCCAATGACCCAAACGAAGAAAGCTGGCGCTCGTGATTTTGATTTTGATTCCCGCCTCGTTACCCGTCACTTGTCACTCAATTGACATCTCCTGCCAATATTTCTATACTGGTCCTAATCCTGTATGGAGGAAACCATGAATGAAAAAAAGTCGTTGTCCGGCGGCGCCATCCTGCTGGGGATCATCCTGATCGTTGCCGGCGCCCTGGTGCTGCTGGCCAATCTGGACATTCTCCCGTTCGACCTGGACCTGGGCCATTGGTGGCCGCTGATCCTGGTCGTTCTCGGCCTGGTCCACCTCTGGAACAACCGCAACATTTTCGATTTTTCCGGCCTTTTCCTCATCCTGCTCGGCGCGGTCTTCCTCATGGCCACCCTGGATAAAATATATTGGAGCGACGTCTGGCGCTACTGGCCGGCGGTGTTGATCCTGCTCGGCCTCTCCATCGTCTTTAAAAGGAATCCTGCCGCCCTCGGCCGCAGCCGCGGGACCGCCAGCAGCGACCCGGACGTGCGCGTGACCAACATCCTCTCCGGCACCGACCGCCGGATCGACAGCCGGGAGTTCAAGGGCGGCGACGTGAGCAACATCCTGGGCGGCACCAAGCTGGATCTGCTGGAAGCCAAGCTGGCGCCCGGCGAGTGGCTGCTCACCGTGTCCACGGTCCTGGGCGGCGTCGAGATACTGGTTCCGCGCGAATGGCGCATCGAGATCCACCCGACCAGCATGCTGGGCGGCGTGGATGACCACACCCGGCAAACCCCGCAGGCGGGCGGCGGCACGCTGCTCATCAAGGCGTCGGCGCTGTTGGGCGGCATCGAGATCAAGAACTAGGGCAGAAGAGAGGTTCGAAGTTCGAAGTTCGATGTTCGATGTTGAAGAAACCGGAATTTGCAGCAAAGGGTTCGAACTTATGCTTTTTTCTTAAACTTCGAACTTCGAACACCAAGCGATCGCTCGATTCTTATTTCTAAAAACTTCGAACCTCGAACATCGAACGTCGACCTACTTCTTTTTAGTTAGATCGATCACCTGCTGCATCACCCTCATGGCATTGCCGCCCCAGATCTTGGCGATGTCCTTCCTGCCGTAGCCGCGGCGCACGAGCTCAATGGTGATGTTCTTCAGCTGCGTCACGTCGCTGCAGTCGGCCAGGCCGCCGCCGCCGTCGAAATCGGTGCCGATGCCCACGTGGTCGACGCCGATCCGGCGCGCGATGTGGTCGATATGGTCGACCGCGTCCCTGACATATACGGGCGGCGAGGGGTAGCGGGCGTCCAGGGCGTCGTATTCCTTGTCCAGCCGGTCACGCACGGTCTTGTCCTCTATGCCGCCCCAGCCGCCGTAGTCATCGATCTTCTTCCAGAGTGCGGCGAAGGCCTGATCGCGCTCGGCATTGGGCGGCGGCTTCTTGATGTAGTCGTTGAGGATGCAGAGCTGGATGACGCCGCCGTTTTTCTTCAAGGCCAGCAGCATCTCGTCGCTCAGGTTGCGCGGGCTGTCGCACAGGGCCCTGGCGCAGGAGTGCGAGGCCATTACCGGAGCCCGGGTCAGAGCCAGAACGTCAAAAAAAGAGCGATCGGAAACGTGGGAGACGTCGATCATGACGCCCAGTTCGTTCAGGCGCCGCACCACCTTCTTGCCCCAAGCGCTCAAGCCGCGGTCTTCGGGGTCCCGGCGGTCGGTCGAGGAGTCGCAGATATCATTGTCGGCGGTGTGGGCCAGGGTGACATAGCGCACCCCGCGGCCGTAGAAATAATCGATGGCGGCCGGGTCGTGGCCCAGGGGATAGCCGTTCTCCATGCCGATGAAAATGGCGCGCTTGCCCTGCTTTTCCAGGCGCCGGGCGTCATCCGGCGTCAGGGCCAGGCCGCACAGGTTCGGGTATTTTCCGTACATCGCGTCCAGGGCGTCCAGGACGGCCACGGCCTTTTCCCTGGCCTTGGCATGCCCCGCGTCGGTCCGCGGTCCCTGGGAGACGAACACGGCGAAAAAAGAAGCGTCCAGCCCGCCTTCCTTCATGCGGATCAGGTCCTGGCAGCCGCTGCCGGCCAGACCGGGCTCATGGTATTGGCCGATATCCCAGCCCTCTTCCAAAAGCATGAATGGCGTGTCGCAGTGGGTGTCCACAGTGAGCATCTGGCCGTGCCAGCGCAAGGCCTTCTTGGTTAGGGAGGCTCCCGCGGCGCCAAGCAGCGCCGCAATGGCAAGAATGGAGACCGACAGATATTTGGCTTTCATTGAATACCTCAGCCTGATTATACTCGACAAACGGCGGCTTTGTTTGCTTTTAGACCGGCAAAAAGCTTTTTGCGCAAAAAAAATCCCTGTGCTATAATTTTTTACATGCTGGACATCAATTTTATCCGCAACAACCTGGAGCTGGTCAAGAAAAAGGTCGAAGCCAAGGGGGTACCGTTCGCCGAGGAGCGCTTCAGCGCTTTGGACCTGCACCGACGCCAGATCCTGGCTGAAAACGAGGAGCTGAAAAGCAAAAAAAACCGCCTGGCTAAGGAAACCGGCTTTTTGAAAAAAAGCGGCGCCTCCACCCGCGAGATGGAGCTGCAGTCCATCGAACTTTCAAAGATGATCGCCGCCCAGGAGCAGGAATTGCAGTCCGTGGATGCCGAATTTCATGATTTTCTGCTGAACATACCCAACCTGTTCCACGATTCGGTCCCGGCCGGCCGCGACGCGTCCGGCAACGAGCTGGTTCGGGAGTGGGGGAAAAAGCCGGATTTCACCTTCACGCCGCGGCCGCATTGGGAACTGGGAGAAGTCGGCCGGACGCTGGATTTCGCCAGGGCCGCCAAGATATCGGGATCCCGTTTCACCTTGTATTTTGGCGCCATGGCCAAGCTGGAGCGGGTGCTGATCCAGTTCATGCTGGACGCGCACACGACCGAGCACGGCTACACGGAAGTGCTGCCCCCTTTCCTGGTCAACGACGCCAGCCTGATCGGCACCGGCAACCTGCCCAAGTTCAAAGACGACCTTTTCAAGATCGAGGGCTACAACCTGTACCTGGTCCCCACCGCCGAAGTGCCGCTGACCAACATCCACCGCGACGAGATTTTGGACGAAAGCCAGCTGCCCATCAAATATGTGGCCTACACCCCCTGCTTTCGCAGCGAGGCCGGTTCACACGGCAAGGACATCCGCGGCCTGGTGCGCCAGCACCAGTTCAACAAGGTCGAATTGCTGGAATTCACTTCACCCGCCCAATCGTATGCCGAGCTGGAGGATTTGACCGCCGACGCCGAATCCATCCTGCGCAAACTGGAGCTGCCCTTCCGCACCCTGGTTCTGTGCAGCGGCGACCTCTCCTTTTCCTCGGCCAAGACCTACGACATCGAGGTCTGGATGCCGGCCCGCGCCGGCTACCTCGAGATATCCTCCTGCTCGAATTTCGAAAATTTCCAGGCCCGGCGGGCGCGCATCAAGTACAAGGGCCGGGACGGAAAAAAGGATTTTGTCCACACCCTGAACGGGTCGGGCCTGGCCGTGGGCCGCACCGTGGCCGCCATCATGGAAAACTACCAGACCGCCGACGGCCGCATTCGCATCCCCGACGCGCTGCGCCACTACTTTCCCGGCCGCGACCTACTGTAATGCCCTATTTCAAGTGCACGCTGGTCGATGAACAGGGTCATTACCGGGACCGCGAATACTACGCTGAAAATAAAAAGGAGATCCTCGCTGCGCTGAACGGTCTGGACGAGAAGCTGATCCGCGTCCAGCGGTTGTGGTTCAAGGATTTTTCCCTTAAAAAATTTTTCAAAAGAAAAATCGGCTACACCGAATTCCTGCTGTTCAACCAGGAGATGATCACCCTGCTCAAAGCCGGGATCCCCATGATCCGGGCCCTGGAGATCATCATCCAGAACACCCGCAGCGGCATATTGCGCGAGATCCTCGCCAAAGCGGCCGGCAACATCCGCAACGGCATGCAGATCTCCGAAGCGTTCACTTCAGCGCAGATCCCCTTCCAAAAGATTTATACGGCCTCGCTGCTGGCCGGCGAAAAAAGCGGCCATCTGGAGCAGGTCCTGGAAAAATTCAACATCTATCTGGGCAAGATCAGCAACCTGCGCCGCAAGACGGTCAGCAGCCTGACCTACCCGATCGTCCTGCTGTTTTTCATGATCTCCATGGTGCTGGTGATCTCCATTTTCGTCATTCCCAAATTCTCGGCTTTTTTTGACAACATGGACACCCAGCTGCCGGCCATGACCCTGTTTTTCATCTCCGTCACCCAGTACCTGAAGGAAAACATAGTGCTGCTGCTGACGGCGGCCGTCCTGGCCTACGCCGCCGTCCGCGCCATCGAGCATTTCTACCCGCGCGTGATTCTCATCGACCAGGCCAAGATCAAGATCCCTTTCCTCGGCCGGGTCATCCACGAAAACGCCATCGCCGTCTTCGCCCGCACGCTGGCCATCCTGATCTCGGGCGGCATCCCGGTCCCCGATTCCGCCGAGATCGCGGTCGAGACCTTCGCCAACAAGTTCTATTACAGCCAGGTGCGCTCCGTCCCGGAAAAGATCCGCCAGGGCAACCTGCTTTCGGGCGTGCTGGAGGAGATCGCCATCATGCCGCGCATCCTGGTCGAATTGATCCGCGTGGGCGAGACCTCGGGAAACCTGACGGCCGTGCTCGATGAAAGCGCCGACTACTACGAGCGCTCCATCGACAGCAAGATCAATGCGTTGATTTCGCTGATCGAACCTGTTATAATAGTCTTATTGGGGATGGTGATCGCCGTGATGCTTGTTTCCGTTTATTTGCCGATATTCAGTTCCATAAGGGTGATCCAGTGAGAAAAAGCGTTAATATTTCCGAAGTAAAGATCAACTATACGCTGCTGGCGAAATTTCCGGCCGAATTCCTGATCAAGAACCTGTTTTTCCCCCTGGACGAAAAAGACGGCAGCCTATCCGTGGCCATGCCCGATCCCGAAAACCTCGACAAGATCGGCATGATCGAAAATTTCACCCAGAAAAAAGTCGTGCCTTTTTTCGCCCACCGCGATGAGCTGGAAAAATTCCTGAAAAAAAGCGACACCTACACCAAGGTCCTGCGGGACAAGACCGAGACCTTCACCCTGAAAAAAACGGCCGAAGTCGACGATGAGGAAGTGGTAACCATCGAGAGCATCACCGAAGAGGACGACTCGGTCATCAAGCTGCTCAACAATATCATCTTGACCGCGGTCAACAAAAAAGCGTCCGATATCCACATCGAGATCAGCGATGCGCTGGTCATTAAATACCGTATCGACGGCATCCTGCACCAGATCATGGAACCGCTGGACAGCGTTTTTCATTCGTTCCTGCTGACCCGGCTCAAGGTCATTTCCGAACTGGACATCGCCGAGAAGCGCGTCCCCCAGGACGGGCGCTTCCGCATGAAGTTCAAGCAGAAAACCATCGATTTCCGAGTTTCGATCATGCCCGGCATCTATGGCGAGAACGCCGTCATCCGCATCCTCGACCGCGAGATGATCACCGAAAACATCGGTGAGCTCAAGCTTGAGCAATTGGGCTTCGCCCCCTACATCCTGGAAAAGATCAATTACTATATCCGCCAGCCCTACGGCATGTTCCTGGTCACCGGCCCGACCGGCAGCGGCAAGACCACCACCCTCTACGCCGCCCTGAACGAAATCAAGGACCCGGCCGACAAGATCATCACCATTGAAGACCCGGTCGAATACCAGGTGGAAGGCATCATCCAGATCCCGGTCAACGAAAAAAAAGGCCTGACCTTCGCGCGCGGGCTGCGTTCCATACTGCGCCACGATCCGGACAAGATCATGGTCGGTGAGATCCGCGATCCGGAAACCGCCCAGATCGCCATCCAATCCGCCCTGACCGGGCACCTGGTATTCACCACCGTGCACGCCAACAATGTTTTTGACGTCCTGGGGCGCTTCATCCACATGGGCATCGACACCTACAGCTTCATCTCGGCCCTGAACTGCATCGCCGCCCAGCGCCTGGTCCGCGTCCTCTGCCCTCTCTGCAAAAAAACCGTCACCTTGAGCAAGGACGACCTGGTTTACAACCGCGTCGGCAAGAACCTGTTCAGCCAGCCGATTTTCCAGTCCCGGGGCTGCGAGGAGTGTTCCGGGCTTGGGTATACCGGACGCACGGCCATCGGTGAAATTTTG
>JADFDP010000068.1 GCA_018262835.1 Candidatus Aminicenantota bacterium | reverse complement strand
CCGTCACGAGTTGGCTGTCCTCGAGCTGCAAGCAGGCAAAATCTCGCCGCAAAAAGCCGAAATGGCCAGACGGGAAATGGAGCAGGCGGAAAGAGAGTTTCAAAAATTCTGGGAGGCCATGTCCATCGCCGATTGACGAACCCCGGCCGGCGGCTGGTTTTTTACGGGCCGGCGGGGTAGAATAATCCCCTGGCGGCTTAAGCCGCTTTGGCGGTTTGGCAGAGAAGAACATGACCATCCCAGCCCATGAAAGCATTTGCCTGCAGGAAAACGAGATCACGATGGAATTCGTACGCGCTTCCGGCCCGGGCGGGCAGAACGTCAACAAGGTGGCCACGGCAGTCAAGCTTTATTTCCACATCGGCCGCTCCCCTTCCCTGCCGGAAGAAGTCAAGCGCCGCCTGCGCTCATTGGCCGGCAAACGGGTCAGCCAGGAAGACGTCCTGGTTATCGACGCCAGGCGTTTCCGCACCCAGGATGCCAACCGCCGCGACGCCCTGGAACGCCTGCGGCAATGGATCCGCCAAGCGGCCGCCAGGCCCAAACCGCGACGTCCTACCCGCCCCGGGGTTGCAGCCAAAGCCCGGCGGCTGGACGAAAAGAAAAAGCACGGCGCGGCCAAGTATGCACGCAAAAAAACTCTGCCTGACATGGAATAGTCCCCCGCATCCAAAGCCGTCCCTTAAAAAAATTGAAATTGTTGGAAATTTCTCATACAATTCAACCAGTGACCTTTTTTTGGAGGTGAAGCGATGGGCCTAAAATCAATATTTCGGGAAGGGATGAAGGAACGGCGGCGGAAAAAGTCGTTGCGTTCAGAGAAAAATGAATTTAAAAGCAAAGAAAGGAATTTTGCCGAGCAGTTGACGGCTCTGGGCAGAAAAGCGTGGGATGCCAAGATCGATCTCTCCGCTTTCGCTGATCTGAAAACCACGCTGGCCGACGCGCAAAAAAATCTCGATGAATTGCTGGCCCAGGCGGAGCAGTTGCAGAAGCAAAAACAGAACGCTGAGGCCGAAAAGAAGAGGGAGAATGACCGCCTCGACGGCGCGATCAAGAAAGAGGAAGAAAAGAAACGGGGAATTGACGGCCGCCTGGGCGAACAAAAGAACATCCTGCAGAGCGGCGAAAGGGAGACCCAGCGGGCAACGGGCCGGCTGGCGGCCATCGCCAAGGAGCGAGCCCAGTTGCAGAACAAGAGCACGAGCCCGGCGACGATGGAAGCGGAAAAGGGTGAGATCGCCAAGGGCCTGACCCTACTGGCCGCTGAGGAGGCGGAACTGCAGGCCGCTCACCGGGCGCATGAAGAAGCCGGCAAGCCGGTCGCCTCAGCCGTCGCCGCCTTGCTGGAAGAATCGGCGCAAGCGCAGAAGCGGCTCGAGGAACTGCGCGACGAGCTGAAGAAAATGACCGGCGACATGGACAAGCGGATCGCCGCTTTGCATGCCGAACTGGCGAAGAACGGCGAGAAGTCCAAGGAGGCCGAAGGCAGGCAAAAGCTCAATTTCAAGGCTCTAGGGGAAAAGCTGACCGCCGCCCAGGGCGTCCAACCCGACATCGCCAAGGAGATGGCGGCGGTGCTCAACGCCCGCACCGAGATGGAAGGAGTGCAGGCGCTTATTGGCGGCCTGGAACGGCAGAAGGACAAGGGGCAGGTCAGCGCCTATAAAAAGATGATGCTGATCATCATCGGCGGCATCGTCCTTATCGCGGCGATCACCGTCGTGCTCTTCCTCCTGCTGTCTCCCAAGAAAAAGGCGACGCCTCTCGAAGGTTTCCTGAACCGCGAGGGGACAGCTGTCCAGAACCTGGGAGAGCTGGCGACGCAGATGCAGCAGGGGCTTGGCGGCGTCAAAACCGCCTCGGAAAAAATTCAGGGCGGAAAGATCGAGGTCGCCGCGGAGAGTGTCCTGAGATCCATCCTTCCCCGGGTCAGTGGCTGGGAAATGCAAAACCCCTATTACAACAAGGGGGCCTACGACGCCCTGGAGATCGCCTCGCTGCAGGCAGACTATGCCAGCTCCGGTAACGCTGCCGTCCGCTTCCAGGTCACGGACGCCGGCACGGCGTCGGCCCTGCTGGCCCCGCTAAAGATGGTGTTCTCACTGAACATCCGCGTCGACGATGCGGACGTGATGCAGCAGACGTCCACGGTCAACGGCATTCCCGTCGTGGAGCGCATCGACAAGCGCGACAAGGAAGCCACCATCGGCATCATTTACAAGGACCGCTACCTGATCGAGTTGAAAACCAAAGCGGAAAAAGGCTTGGATCTGCTTAAAGAATTCGCCGCCAAGCTGGAGCTGTCCAAATTACAGCAATGACCGTTTGACCGGGGACATCCATATTGGTCACCCGGCAGTTTGACGGTCAATTAATTGACTTTTGCTTTTCCATGTGGATACAATGGGAAAAACGGGAGGACATGATGGCTTTTAAAAAGATTTTTTTGCTGTGGGTGATCATCACGGCAGTGTTCGGAGGGATTTTTTATCTGGTAAAAACATTCTTCAAGGCACACCCTTTGTGGCCCTGGGCCATCCCCTACATTTACATCGGCGTTCTGATCCTTTTCGCCCTTTACGTGCTGACCGCGAAAAAAGAGTAAAATAAAGCGATTTTTCACCCCACAGGCGGCAACGCCGCAGCGGTTCATTCCTCAGGGGAGTGTTCCGAAAAAAATCCAGAAATTTAGTTGACAGCAGGTAAAAAGCACGTTATAAATATTGTAATGAAATATGCTACCTATTTGCTCTCATTTATAATTACATTAGCCCTGTACATGCTGTTGGCCAGACCCGAGGTGAACATGTCGGACAACAGATTGACTGCAGAAGAAGAACAGGTCATCGTGCAGAAAGGAACCGAACGCCCCTTTTCAGGAAAATACCATGACTTCCATGAAAAGGGGACTTACGCGTGCAAGCGCTGTGGAGCCGCCATCTATCTTTCCTCGGCAAAGTTCGATTCCGGCTGCGGTTGGCCGAGTTTCGACGAAGAGGTCCCCGGAGCCGTCAAGCGGCGGACCGACGCCGACGGTCAGCGCACCGAGATCACCTGCGCCAGTTGCGGAGCCCACCTCGGCCATGTCTTTGTGGGTGAGGGCTTCACCGCCAAAAATACCCGCCACTGCGTCAATTCCATTGCCATGAATTTCATTCCCGCCGACGCGA
Organism: Candidatus Aminicenantota bacterium; assembly: GCA_018262835.1. Taxonomy (GTDB): domain Bacteria; phylum Acidobacteriota; class Aminicenantia; order UBA2199; family UBA2199; genus UBA2199. Next base: position 10,293 of record JADFDP010000068.1, on the reverse strand, counting down.
AAAAAACCGAAACGGCTGTCTTTGCCTCCGGATGCTTCTGGGGAACCCAGTACTACCTGCAGCAGGCCAAAGGGGTATTGACCACAAGCGTGGGTTTCACCGGCGGCCGCACGTCCAGCCCCACCTATGAAGAAGTAGGCAGCGGCACGACCGGCCACGCCGAAGCGGTGCAGGTCGTTTATGACCCGGCCCTGGTTTCCTACGAGGAGCTGACCAAGCTTTTTTTCGAGACCCACGATTTTACCCAGGTCAACCGCCAGGGACCCGACATCGGCACGCAATACCGCTCGGAAATTTTTTATCAGAACGAAGCGCAGCGCCAGACGGCCGAAAAACTGGCGGGCATTCTCCACGCCAAAGGCTTCAAGGTGGCCACACGCATCACTGCGGCTGGCGCATTCTGGCAAGCCGAGAATTACCACCAAAATTACTATCAAAAAAACGGCCAGCAGCCCTATTGCCACGTCTACCGCAAAATATTCTAACGGCTAAGGACGGTTTTTTCAATTTGGCGGATCGGGTCGCGGTAGAGCGAGGTCACGTGCGTGCCGTAATCGGCGATCAACTGGATGATGTCGCGGGGACTTTCCGGGCGGTCGCAACCGTTGATGCGGTCGCCGGCATCGCCGAGCCCGGGGAGAATATAGGCCTTTTCGTTCAAGGCCGGGTCCATCCACAACGTGTACACTTCGGCCTCCGCCACGGCGCGGACAATGCGCAACGCGCCTTTCAGCGTAGAAACCACGTTAAAGAAGCGGATGGAGCGCGGCTTGATCCCCTGGCCGTTTAAATACTGGATCACCGTTACCAGGCTGCCGCCGGTGGCATTCATCGGATCGGCGAAAAAAAGATCCTTCCCCTGCAGTTCGGCCAGATCAAAATAGGATTTTTTCAAGTCCAATACGTAGGCCATGTCATGCTCGCTGCGGCTGTCGTCGCGACTGATCTTGAAAAGGGCGAAGGGGGGGACCGTGTGGCGCAGGGAATATTCTTGAATTTCCTTGGCCACGATCATCGAAGGCAGCAGGGCCGCCCGCAGCATGACGCACATGACGCTGTTTTCGGTCATGGCATCGATGTCCGGGATTTTGTGCACGGCATAATTCACCTGAGGCACGGTCACGGGCGTGCGCACGAAGATCGGGTGGCGCTCTCCGCAATGCGGGCCGGCAAAGGCCAGGTTGAAGAGCATCTCATAGGCGCGCTGGATATAATAGATGAATTCCGGGTTGCCGGTGCGTTCGTCGCGCAGTTTGGCCACCAGCCTCGACGCCTCGCCGTGAATGAATTCCGGCGTTTCCAGTGAATAGACATGGATGCGCCGTTCGGCGCCGACCATGGCCTGCATCCTTTCGCCCAACTCATTGAACAGCGAAAGCAGCCGTTCCCGGGCGTGCTGGCGCTCCGGGACCTTGCCGCCGTCAAGGCAGGCAAAATCGTCCAGCGCCCGGCCATAAAGATCCCCGACCTGGGCGATGGCTTCCTGGTCGGCGGGAGTCAGATAGCCGTCCAGATCGACGGCCTGCAGCACAACCTTGTCCATGACGCCTCCTCCTTGTCCGCAATTGCTTCAAGTATACGCATTCCCGCGCAAACAGGCAAGAAAAGCGGGCGGGAAAAACGGCTTCCGGCAGCATGGGAAGCGGAATGAAAATTCAATCCATGGACAGCAGGTGCACCGAAGTGGCCTTGAAGGTCAGCGAAACTTCCATCCCCGGCGCCAGGTCCATTTGCGCGCAGGAGATGCGGGTGACGAACACGGTGAACAAAATGCCGCCGCAGTCCACGCGGAGCGCCATGACCGCGCCCAGGTCGGCCACGCTCAGTACGGGACCGCGGAACGAATTGCGGGCCGACGAAGCGATCGGTCTTTCGGAAACCAGGATGTCTTCCGGGCGAATCACTGCGGCCGCCCGGCCGCCGGTACGCTCGCTTACGACCTCGATGGCCAGCTGGCCGCAATCCAGCACGGTCCGCCCATCCCGCCGGGTCAGGATGCCGGGAATGATGTTTTCCGCAGCCGAAAATTCAGCGACATCCAGGGAAAGCGGGCGGCTGAGGACTTCGGCCACGGCCCCTGCCTGCACCAGCAATCCCTCCTTTAAAAATACGATTTTCCCCGCCAGCAACCTGGCCTGGATGAGATTGTGGGTGGCAAGAATGACGGTTTTTCCCTCCCGGGCCAGCCGGGCGATCGCGGTTTCAATATTTTTCACGCTCAACGGATCGAGATTGGCCGTTGGTTCATCCAAAAGATACAGGTCGGGATCCAGCAGCATCACCCGGGCCAGCTGCAGCCGCTGCTTTTCGCCGCCGGAAAGCAGCCGCGCCTCCTGCCTCTCCTTTCCGCTCAAACCGGCCTTTTCCAGCACCTGCCTGATTTCAGGGTCGCCGACGTTCAGGCCCCGCAGCCGCGGTCCGAAGCGAAGATTGGCTTCAACACTCCCGGCCAGCAACAGCGGCGACTGGAAGACAAAACCGCAGCGTCGGCGCAGGCGGGTGCGCAGGGAGCGGGGCATGGCGCTCACCCCCTGGCCGTCATAATAAATTTCTCCCAGCGCGGGCATGTCCAGCAGCCCCAGCAGCCGCAGCAGCGTCGATTTGCCGGCGCCATTTGGACCCAGGATCACGTTGACCGCGCCGGGTGCGAATTCCAGGTCGATGCCCCGCAGGATCGCCTTTTTCCCTGCCGTCTGGCATAGATTTTCGACGCGGATATGCATTATTTCCCCTGCAACCCCTGCAGGGCGACATTGATGGCCGCGGCCACCAGCAGCAGGACAATGCCCAGGGCGATGCCGATTTCAAAATTGCCCTTCATGGTCTCCAGCGAGATGGCCGTGGTCAGCACGCGGGTCTGGCCCCTGATATTGCCCCCGACCATCAGCGTCATGCCGGTTTCGCCGATAACTCTGGAAAAACCGGCGATGATCGCGGTCAGGAAAGCGAAGCGCCCCTGGCGGATGACGGCCGCGGCCAGCTGGCGGCGGTTGGCGCCCAGCGACAGGGCCAGGTCGCGGGCATCCCGGGCCACACCTTTCAGCGCCGCCAGGGCCAGGGCGGTGATGAGAGGAAAAGCCAGCAGCGCCTGGGCCAGGACCATGGCTCCGGGAGTGAACAGCATTCCCAGAATTCCCAGCGGACCGCGACGGTTGACCAGGCCGTAAACCAGCAGGCCGATGAGCACGGCCGGCACCGACATGGCCGTATTGACCAGCCCGACCAGGAGGCGCTTGCCGCGGAACTCCTTCAGGGCCAGGAGCAGGGAAGCCGGGACCGCGGCCAGGGAGGCCAGCAGCGTGGCCGCGCCCGAAACCACCAGCGACAGGGCGACGATCTGCAGGATCTCGCGGCCGGGCGGCAGCAGCAACGTCAAACCCTGCTTCAGTCCTTCCAGCAGGTAGCTCATGATTTATTTTTCATTGTCTTCAAGAAACGGACCGCTTTTTCACTGCCTTTCCGGAAAGTGCCTTCAGCGCACAACATCGGGAAAAAAGAGCGCGCATCCGAACTTGTCCCGGCCGAAATCGCGGATGATGGCCTGGCCTTCGGCCGAGCGGATGTATTCGGCGAAGCGCGAGGCCAGCTTGACGTTCAGCCAGGGGAATTTCGCTGCCGAAACCACGATCACCGAATAAGGATTGAAAAGCTGGGCGTCGCCCTCGACCAGGATGGCCAAGGCGTCGATTTCCTTTTGGTGGGCCAGCCAGGTGGCGCGGTCGACCAGGCAATACGCGGTCTTCTCATTGGCGATGCGCAGCGTCGCCTCCATGCCGCTGCCGCTTTCCATGTACCAGCGTCCGTCCGCATGGAGCCCCGCCTGCCGCCACAGCTTCAACTCTTTCTTGTGGGTGCCGGAATCATCACCTCGGGAAACAAAGGCGGCACCGGCCGAGGCGATCCTGGCCAATGCCGCCGTCACCGGCAGGCCGCGGCCGCGCACCGGATCATGGGCCGGACCGACCAGGACAAAATCGTTGTGCATGACATCCAGCCGCTCGACGCCGAATCCTTCGGCCACGAATTTCTCCTCGGCCTCGCGGTCGTGGACCAGCAGAACGTCGGCATTACCGTCGCGGGCCAGGCGCATGGCCTGCCCGGTGCCCACGGCGATGATCTTGACAGTGCAAGCGAATTTTTTTTCAAAAAGCGGGATCAGCGCATCCAAGAGGCCTGAATCGAGGGTGGACGTGGTCGAGGCCAGGGTCAAGGTCTCTTGGGCCGGAAGCGACCCGCCGAGAATTCCGACAAGAAACAACACGGCGAAAACAAATGATATCCTTTTCATTTGATGCGCACCCTTTCCCCGCCCTTGTTTTCGGTCACCTGGCCGATCAGGTAAAAATCCTCGTTCATTTTGTGCAAGGCGAACTCAACTCGGGAAAGGTTTCTGGGCTCGATGACCAGCACCATGCCGATGCCCATGTTGAACACCCGGTAGCGCTCGGCTGGCGAGACGCTTCCGGCCTGGACCAGGAAAGAAAAAAGCGGCGGCACGGGCCATGTTTTTTCGATAACCACCGCCGTCCCTTCAGGCAAAATGCGCGGGATGTTTTCCAGCAATCCGCCGCCGGTGATGTGGGCCATGCCCTTGAGCAGATTCTCCTCGAGCAGGCCCTGGACCGGTTTCAGGTAGGAGCGGTGCACGCGCAGCAATTCCTCGCCAATGGGCGCTGCCAGCTCACTGACCCTGCTGCTGGTTTTCAAATTGAGCTTTTCAAAGACGATCTGGCGGGCCAGGGAGTAGCCGTTGGTGTGCAGCCCGGTCGAGGGCAGGCCGACGAGCAGGTCGCCCCTGCGGATGGTCTTGCCATCCACCACGTTTTCCCGGCCGACGATGCCGACAATGAAGCCGGCGATATCGTATTCGCCCTCGTGATAAAACCCGGGCATTTCCGCGGTCTCGCCGCCGAGCAGGACCAGTTCGTTTTCCAGGCAGCCGTCCAGCACGCCGGAGATGACCTCGCCGACGATCTTGGGCTCGACCCGCCCCGACGCCAGATAATCCAGGAAAAACAGGGGCCGGGCCCCGTAAACCAGGATGTCATTGACGCAATGATTGACCAGGTCACGTCCGACCGTGTTGTGCACGCCGGTCAGAAAAGCGATCTTCAACTTGGTACCCACGCCGTCGGCCGAAGAAACCAGGATGGGATTCTTGATGCCGCCTTTCAGGGGGAAAAAACCGCCGAACTTGCCGATCTCCTGTACCCCCAAGCCCTTGACCATGGATTTGATTCGTCGTACCGCTTCATTGCCGCGGTCGATGCTGACCCCGGCCTGCTCATAGGCGCTTTTTTTCATGCAAGTCTCCTCCCGGCTTGGCGGGCAAGCGAATTTTACCATAAAAAAGACCGGGCCTCCAGAGCGGAGGGGGATGGCTATTGCATAATCGCCGCGATCATTTTACAATGATGGGCGCTCGGGGGATCGGCTCGCCATGAGGAAACATGAAACACTATCCGTCCGCCCATGGGATACGGACAACTTGACCGCAGCTTGACAATCAAAGAAAAAATCATCCGCGGCGGCGGCGAATTCCTGCAATGGGTCCGCGCCGGCTTGTTCCTGCCTCGCTGCCGCAACTGCGGGCTGGACCTGGTCCAGCCCGAAGAAACGGTTATTTGCCGGAACTGCCGGGAGAAAGTCGTGCCGGCCGCGGATAGCCAGTGCCGGATTTGCGGCAAATTCGTTCCCGACGGAATGGAAACCTGCGGCTCCTGCCTGCTGCTGCCTCCCCCATACCTCCGCCACCTGTCCTATGCCGCCTATGATGGAACCCTGCGCGAGATCATCATCCTCTACAAATATGGAGAGGTGGAGCCGCTGAAAATTTTTCTGTCCGGTCTTTACCTGGACCTTGTCGAAAAAAAGCTTTCCCCGGCATTCGACGCGGTGGTCCCGGTTCCGGCCGATCTCCACAGAAGACATGGCTTTCAGCCGGTTCGCGCCATGGGCAGGATCCTGGCCGGCCGTTTGGGGATCGAATTCATGCCCCGGCTGCTGCTGAAGAAAAAGCATACTCCGCCCCAGGTAGGCCTGACGCAGGCGCAAAGGAAAACCAACCTGGACGGCGCTTTCAGTCTGGCTGCGGGGAGAAGAATCACCGGCAAATCCATCCTGCTGATCGACGACGTGACCACCACCGGCACCACCATTAAAAAATGCGCCGCCGTGTTGAAAAAAGGCGGAGGCCGGGTGACGGCGCTCACCTTGGCCCAATCCCGTTTTTAAAATATTTTTTTTATTGTGATTGCACAATGGATTCTTGTATAATTTCTGCTGGAGGAATAAAAACATGATCAAAAAACAACAAAAATGGATCGCACTTTTGGTGACGTTGACATTCATGTGGCTGCTGCAGGTTTCCGCCATGCCCGTGGCCGCCGCCAACGCCCCGGAGCAGATCGGTTCGGCAAACGCCGAACAGGCGCCGCGCTTCATTGAAGAAGAAGGGGACGGCGGGTACCAGGCCAAGAAAAAGAGCATCCTGCCCGTCATCCTGATCGGCGTGGGCGTGGTCGCCGTGGCCGCCCTGCTGTTCCTGGTGGTCTTGAAGACCAAGTACGACATCACCGGAGCCTGGACGCTGACCTGGCAATATCAAGGCTACCTCCAATCCTCCGGCACAATCACCTTCAGCGGAGACAAAAAAAGCGGGACGTTCGTCATCGGCAGCGGCAGCGGCACCTATACGGTCGACGGCAAAAAAGTCTCATGGGATTATAACGGCAGCGACACGACATATACAGGCGATTTCACCGACAAGACCCACATGAACGGCGAAATGACCAGTATGGGAGTTCCCGGAACCTGGTCGGCGGTCAAGCAGAATGCCGCGGCTGCCTACAGCGCTCCGGCCGCCGTCGGCGAAGCCGCCAACGGAGAACTTCTGAAGTAGACGCAGTGCCTTCGCCAAAGCGATGCGGCCCCTGCGCGGGTTGAAGGTGAGAAAGGAATCCGCAAAATGCGAAAACCGTCATTGAAACGGGGCGAATTGCTTCTACTTCGGGCAAAAATAAATATTTATTGGAAATCGGGATGCAGTTAATATATAGTATGCAATGGAGGAATCAAGCATGATCAAAAAACAACAAAAATGGATCGCACTTTTGGTGACGTTGACATTCATGTGGCTGCTGCAGGTTTCCGCCATGCCCGTGGCCGCCGCCAGTGCCCCGGAGCAGATCGGTTCGGCAAACGCCGAACAGGCGCCGCGCTTCATTGAAGAAGAAGGGGACGGCGGGTACCAGGCCAAGAAAAAGAGCATCCTGCCCGTCATCCTGATCGGCGTGGGCGTGGTCGCCGTGGCCGCCGTCCTTTTCCTGGTGGTCTTGAAAACCAAATACGATATCATCGGTTCATGGAGCGAAACCAATACCATCTGGACCCTGGGAGCCACAACCATCATTTTCAGCGGCGACAAAAAATCGGGCACCCTGAGGCTGCAGGGTTATCTTGATACCGGCACCTTCAACGTGGACGGGAAAACCGTTCACTTTGAATTCAAAGCCGCCGGAGCCACATACAACTGGATTTACGACGGCCAATTCGACGGCAAGGACAAAATGAACGGTGAAGTGAAGTTCATGCAAAACAATGTCGTCAATTCCACGGGAACCTGGCAGGCGACACGCATCGCCGCCGGCGCCGGAAACGGCAATCTCCCCATGGTGGAACGGTCCGCCAAGGAGCTGAAATAATTTTTTTCGCTTGAAAGACAGCGAAGGGATCACTGGCTCGGTAAAACAAAGAGCGGAAATCCAATTTTTCGATTAAAAGAGCTTTCCGGAAGGAAGGCTCTTTTTTTTTCAATTCGGCAATATGTTCAATACTTTTTCCCGTCCGGGGAAACATAGATCACTTCCCTTTCCAGGACAATGCCGGTGCGCGCGGCCACGGCGGATTGAATTTCTTTCTCCAGGCGCTGCAGATCAGCGAAAGAAGCGTTGCCGCGGTTGAGCAAAAAATTGCCGTGCTCGGCAGCCACGGCCAGGCCGCCCGCGGTCATGTTTTTCAGGCCGCATTCCTCGATAATTTTGCCGGCCGAGGTTTTCACGCCCCGCAGCAGCGGGTTCTTGAAAAAACAGCCGGCCGAAGCCAGTCGGTAGGAAGGGTGGCGCGCCAGCCGGTATTCAAGGTTTTCCCTGGTTTTCCTTGAAATCGCGGCCTCGCTCGCGGGGGCGAATTTCAGGCGCAGCGACAGCAGGGTATCCTTGCCGAACTTGAACCGCGAATCGCGGTAGTTGAAGCCGAAATGCCCGGAGTCGACCGCGCGCACCGTCCCCTGGGCATCGATGATATCGGCTCCCAACAGCACATCAGCCATGGAGCGGCCGAAGGCGCCGGCGTTGACCGCGGCCGCGCCGCCCAGCGTTCCGGGGATGCCGGAAAGGAATTCCAATCCGCCGGCCCCGTGGGACGCGCACCAGGAGAGGAATGGCTGGTTGCGGGCACCGCTTTCCACCTCCAGCGACCGGCTGTCCAGGAGCCTCATCGGCGATGCGGATCCGGCCGCAGCCGCCTGCGCCTGCAGCACCACGATCCGGGTCAGGCCGTCGCCAAAAGCGATATTGGACCCGCCGCCGATGACCAGGTAGGGCAGCTTGCCGGCAATGACTTTTTTCATGACCGCGGCCAGCTGAGCCGCCGAAGTGCAGGTGACCAGTAGGCTGACCGTGCCGCCGATCTTGAAATGCAGATGCGGGCCAATGGCGGCATTCTCGCTGAAAGCGATCTGCCGCCGCCGCAGCCAGGCAGCCAGGGAGGCAAACATCCTATTCCTTTTCCAGGCGCATGCTCAGGATCTTATCGCCCTGGCGGATCTTGTCCAGCACTTCCTCACCCCGGATCACCTGGCCGAAAAGAGTATACTTGCCGTCCAGGTGCGGTTGGTCCGTGATGCAGATGAAAAACTGGCTGTCATTGGAATGAATATCGTCGTTTCGGGCCATGCCCACGGAACCGCGGATATAATGCAGGTGAGAAAATTCGGCGGGAATGGTCCGGCCCGAACCGCCCTCGCCGGTTCCGGTCGGATCTCCGGCCTGCACCACAAAATCGGCCACCACGCGATGAAAGGCGATTCCGTCAAAAAAACCGCTGCCGGCAAGTTCACTGACCCGGGCCACGGTCCGCGGCGCCACGCCGGGGTACAGCTTGAAAATCAAGGTGCCTTTTTCGGTCGCCAGGACGCAGTTTTTGTTTTCCTGAGCCGGAATGGCCAGCGCCAGCAGCCCGATGCCAAGCCAGAAGATCCATTTCTTTTTCATCACGCCTCCACCCTGCCTTTTCAGAAATGCAGATAGAATCCCGGAATCATTTTGCGCGGGTCCAATACCTGAAAAGACGCTTCCGCATGCGTTTCGCGGTTCAAGCCCTTGGCCGTCACCTTGACGGTGAAATTCCCGGGCTGGCCCGGCATCCAGACCAGGGAAATCCGTTCGGCCGCCGCGTTTTTAATGAAAACCGTCTGGCCGGTCTGGTCGCTGATCAGGCATTCCATCGTTGGCTTGAGCAAATTGCGGGATTGAATGGAAAACCGGATCGACTGGCCCAGCCATTTGATTCCGGACGGATCCAGCTTCAGTTCGATTCCGTAGAAGTTGCCGACACGCTGCAATTTATAAGTATTCTCCTCTTGCCGCATGAAATACAGTTCGTGGCCGAGGGCCAGGGGCTTGCCGACCGGATTCCCCTGGCTTTTAAACACGGTCACCCGCTTGGGGCCCAGGCCGATGAATTTGATTTCGTTATTCATCAGGACGGCGGCCAGGTTGTCTTTCATGGGCACCAGGTCAAAACGCATGGTGGACTGCAGCGCCAGCCACCAGCGCACGCTGCCGCGTTCGTTCACCTGCAGGATATTGTTGTCGGCAGGATTGGCCACGAGGGAACCGGCAAAAGCGAACGGCTGGCGCTCCAGGGCTTGCCCCAGCTTCAATTTCCAGACCTGCCGGTTCCTGGCCAGCGAAAACTTCACCAGGTGGCGCTGGGCGTCTCCATAATAAATATGCCCACCGTCGCAGAAAAACGAGGAAACGGCAGGCAGAGGCAACGGCGCCTGCTGAAATTTGCCGCTCGCCTTCCAAAAAGTGAACAAATGTTCCCGGCCGAGCATTAAAATGCGGTCCGGAAAAAAATGGCAGCCGAATATTTTTTCAGCCGGCTCCGGCATGCGTATAATGCCGGCCGGCTTTTCCCAGAGATGGACGGCCAGGTGCGAGCCTTGCATAAACACCAGGCCGGCCCGGTCCACGCCCAGAATCTGCCCCGCATTCATGTTGCGCGATG
>JADFDP010000067.1 GCA_018262835.1 Candidatus Aminicenantota bacterium | reverse complement strand
CCCAAGTCGGCCGTCTGGCAGCTTGGCACCCCGATCATTACAGCCAAAAGCACCCAGCCACGGAATTTTCGCCCGACCATGGCGCCGACCTCCTTCCCGACGGCGGTTTCAGAAATCAGGATCTCTCTTCATGATGATGGATACGATTATATGTTTCCGACCGGGTGAATTCAAGGGTTGATGCTTGAACCGCCCTTAAAAAATCCCGTTTTTTCAACCCTGCCTCTTGACGATCCCCCCGTCACTTGTTGTTTGCACCGGGCTTTCCTGCTCCACCTTCAGCTCTTTAATCCGCCGGGTCAATTTTAAAACAGGCTGCTCTTCAAGGTTCCAATACAGGCAATAGTTGAAGACATCTTCGGGCTTCAGCCTGATGCGGACCTGCCGGCCGTGCAAACGCAGGAGGCAGCGGCGGCGCCGGGCATCATAATGCCGGCATTCATGGCAGAACGTCTGGAATTTCCGGTCTTCGGCAACCGTTTTTTCGAAATAGGCGCGCCTTGCGGCGATGAAAGCGGGCAGCAAATTGTCCAGCCGGCGCGATCTTTTTTCCCGTCGATGAAGGTAGTAGCCGTACGCCACTGCTCCGACAACGGCCGCTCCGAAAGTACTCCGGACCACCCACAGGTTGAAAAATCCGTTCCCCAGCAACATGAAACTGATGAAATCCATGATGTTCAGCCCGGCGACAGCGGCCAGGCCGATCAGCGCATACCCTTTCCAGTCGCGGAAAAGGTTGGAAAGAAAATAGTTCATGATGAAGTCATTATACCAATATTGATCAAAGGGTTAAATAAAAATTGGCGTACGGCGGATGGCGGTTTGATGATTTTGGCATCAACCCGCAGGAATATCAATCTTATATTTCACAATCTTGCTTTTTCCTTTTGCATCCGCCAGTAATGCATATAGACAATTCCCCCGGATCTGAACACCATTTACATTTCTCAATGACAATCCGTTTTCAAATTGAATGGTGCCGGCATATAGAAATTTTCCATCCAAGGAATAAATATCTATTATTTGCTCACTTGACTTTGTGCTGAATTCGCTCATCCTGAAAATGTATAAAAAACCATCATTAATCTGAATTTTATGGAAATACGCCAATTTATCAGGGAGTCCCTTTGCGATACTTGTTATTCTTTCATCCGGCGCATCTTTTAAGAAAAAGCGTAGATGTTCTTTGCGCGCATCAAGAGATACATTTATACGTTCCGGTTCGCTAGCGAAACTATTTAGAATTTTTCCATCTGCATCAGCCACAAAAATCTTGTATTCACTGTTTTTGCAAAAATAGATCCTTTCATTTTTATCATCGTAGGCAGCTACTATTTGTGGAGTCAATCCAACAATCACCCCTCCGGGGGGAAAAGCTTTCTCTTCCTCACTTAATTTTATTTCAGCAAACTTTTCATCTTTTCCGCTTTCAAGATTTACTTTGGTAATTTCTGCTATTCCTGCGGGTAATCCCGTTAAGGCTCCAGGGGCGACCAGGTACTCTGATTTGTTTATAAAAGCCAGCGGAAAACGCATGAAAATATTATTAGGAACTGATTTTATTAATTCCCCATCACTCGTGTAAAAATGAAGCTGATCCATTGCTCCGATTACAACATTTTCTCCGAAGGTGAAGCAATTAATATACTTTGACACGTCAAGGTTTTCACCTTCATATGCAAATTTCTTTAGTAATGCTCCTTCCGCATCAAGGATGTAACTGAACTTTTTATCGAAATCCCGCAAATAAAGAATACCTTTATGCCCAATCCTCGGTTCACCCGGTCTAGCGAAATCTTCGTTCCCTGCTTTGTCAATTTCCCAAACTTTTTGTTGATTGAAATTCCATGTGCCTTTTTCAGGAATCATGCCGGAAGGCGTTTGTCCAAGATAAGGACCTGCGAGTTTTAAAAAATCACCTTGCTGCGCATAGGCTGAAACTGCAACCATTGCCAACAAAAAACTGATAAAAACTACTTTTTTCATATTGTTTCTCCTTCGTTTTTATTTTTTCGGCCTCAACTCATCGATGTTTTTTATAAAGGCCCAATGGATGTTTTTCCTCGCTTGGCATATAGGGGCACGCCCTTTGGCGGAAAAAAGTCGTGCCGTGCCCTTACGCTGTCATTCATTTACCTGCCGGACCGATGAAGTCGAAGGGGTTGCGCGGTTCGCCGTTGCAGCGGATCTCGAAGTGTAGGTGCGGCCCCGTGCCGACGCCGGTTGCGCCGACCTTGCCGATCAATTGCCCCTGCGTTACCGTATCGCCTTTTTTCACTTCGCGCGAATCGAGGTGGTGATAGCCGCTGGTATAACCGTTGCCGTGGTCGATGGTGATGAAGTTGCCATCTTTTTCGTTGAATTCGCTGGCTGTGACGGTGCCGGCGGCAGCGCTGAGCACCGGTGCTCCTTTTTTGGCAGCGATGTCGAGGCCGGGGTGGAATTCCTCCTTGCCGCTGAAAGGATTGAGCCGCTTGCCGAATCCCGACCAGGCATGGTACATTTTACCGTTGATCAAAGCGGAAACGGCGCCATCCGCGCGCTTCTCCCCCCGCGACCAGATGTACCCCGCAGTGGGCCAGATGGCCTGGAAAGGCTTGCCGACCGTCCGCTTGGGGAAATCCAGAGCCACGCCGCTGCGGAGGAAATTCACCGTGCAGGTGAATTCCTGGGATTGCGCCTTGCCGTCAACGACTAGCGGCTCGACCTGCCACTGTTGGATGGCATCGACCGCCGCCTTGACGAATTCGCTCTCCCTGCTGAACGCCTTTACGCTCCACACCTTCCCCTCTTCGCTCACACCGACCTGCAGGGTGATGCTGGCCGTCATGCCGCTGGCAAGCATCTTTTCGGGATAGACCGGGTCGACCTTTTTCAGGATTCTCAGGGCGGGGCGGACTTCCGGCTTGGCAACGAGCCGCACTTGGCTTTCCTGGATGACATCGGCATCGGCCTGGCGCTGCATGGCCAGGAAAAAGGGCTGGGAGAGCGTGTCCTCGAACCCGAACACCGCGGTTTTTCCGGCCGGCAGCACGATCTCGTTGTCGAGGAGGGCTGGCTTCTCCTTCGCTTCTTGGTCGATCACCTGAACGCGGTAGGCATCGGACGCCGGAAGCTTGACTACCTGCAGCAGGAACTCGTGGCCGTTGAGCACCACTATCTGGAAGCGCTTTTCGGCCTTGTCGCGCTCCCAGCCCCATTGGGTCTGGACCAGTACGGCGAGGTCCTTCAGGTTGAAGACCCTCTTTAACTCCGTTTCCTCTTCCTGGAGGCCTTTCTCGGTGATGAAGTTGCCGATGAACAGGGGGCGCAGGGTGTAAGCAGTGATGACTTTCGCCGCGGCCGGCTTCGGACCGCGGACCCCTTCGTAGAAGCGCAATTGCAGAAGAATATCCCCCTGGGCTGACGCCGGCAGAGGGCTGACGGCGGCCAGCATGATGATGAAGAGCAAATGGATGAATAAATTCTTTTTCATTTTTAACTCCTGTTGTTGTTTCTGGCGATCCAAAAAATTGATCGGTCGGGGTTCTGGCTCTGGATCAGAATTATCCGCGCCGGCCTGTCCCCGATCTTCGCCGAGCACAGGCGGGTCTGCGGCTTCGCTGCGATCGGGGAAGGCTTCGACCGGGGACTGGAATGCCGGTCAAGGGTGAGTATCCATATTCCAAGCACAAGCAGGGCGGCCATGGTGGCCGCATAAGCCCAAGGCCATGATTTGCGCGCCGGCAACGGAACGACGGCGGGGCTGACGGGCAGTGGTCGCAAGCCGTCGATTCCCTGCTTTACTGCGGGCCGCAGATCGAGTCCGGCAGGGACTTGTTCAGCCGTGATCAGCAAGGGCGGCAGCGCGTCGCCATCATCGCTCACTTGGCGGCAGCGCGGGCAGCCGGCCACGTGCCAGCGGCACAAGCGCAGCCGCAGGCCCGAAAAAGGGATACGGCACAGCAGTTCGAACCAGGCGCAAGTCATGTTACCTCCTCGGAGTTCGGCTTTTTTCCCCTGGCGGCGAAGCCGGCAGCATGCAGCTCTTTTTTCAGCTTTCTCCTGGCATTGAGCAAGTGAACGCGCACGGTCGATTCCGAGCAGCCGAGCGTGTCAGCGATCTCTCCGGCGCCGCAGTCCTCATTGTACTTCAAGGCCAGCACCGAACGCTCCTGGGGGGTGATTTTACGCAGGACCGGCCGCCAGAAAGGCGAATCTTCGATCGCTCCGGCAGCCTCTTCCACAGCCAATGGATCGCCAGAGGCAGATTCCCGCTGCCAGAAACGGCGGAAACTCCGCTTCTTGCGCAACAGGTCGACGCCGCGATTGTAGGCGATGGCGAACAGCCAGTTCTTGAAGCTGCGGGATCGGTCGAATTGACCCAGCTTGATATAAGCCTGGATAAAAACCTCCTGGGCGGCGTCGCGCGCGTCTTCGCCGCAGCCGAGCAGGTTCCACAGGAAAGCCACCAGCCTGGCCTGGTACGTGCAGACCAGGCTTTCGTAGGCGGCTTGATCGCCCTGCAGCACTTTCTCAATCCAGCGATTATCATCCATGCTCATTCACATCTATTACGCGCAAGAAACACGAATTCGTTTAGAAAAAAAACTTTTCAATCATTGCTGAAATTTGACTTAATTTATACTCTCCCCCACGACTTTAAGGATTATGACTCAAAAAAGCAAATTCCTGGGCGATAAAACCGGCATTGACCGGCTCCCGCCCTAGCATGGTGATTTTGACTTTATCGCCCCGGCCAGACACAAGCTGCATTTCGAGCAGGCCGTCCCGTTATTGCGAACAAGCATGCAATGTCAAGCAAGGGTTCTGCAAAAACTTCTCCGACGACCTGCCAGTGATCCCTGCTATCCTAAAGGCACTACAGGAGAAATAGGCGCATGCATCAACGTTGAGATTCGGCGGGTCGCGGCGGCCGATCGAATTTCCGGGCAAAGGCGTTGTTGCGCAGGTCGATATCCGCGATCTTTTCCTGCGGGCTGGTCCAAGACACGGTGGTAAAGACCTCGAACGAGAGATGATTCTCGCTTTGCGGCACATCTACCTTTCGGGAAAATGAATAGAGATTCTTGTCCAGCTTGCCGCTGACGACCCACTGCGCGGCGCCCGGCAAATATCTGCCGTTGCAGACCAGGGAAAAATTCCGGTTCACGGGCATCTGCCCTTCGAGCTTGAGGGAAATCGTCAGCCTGCGCGTGTTCCAATCGTAATCGATGCCGGTGCACATCCAATCGTATTTGTATTTCAACAGGATATTCCTCAGGTTCAGGGACAGGGAATGGCTGTCCATGCCCATGACCTTGTTTTCATTGATATGCACGGTGATAGAGTTGCCGATGTGCCACTGCCAAATGGGCTCACTCAAAGTATTGCTGTACACGGGTAGTGGGTTCTGATGACCGAGCAGCGCCCAGTTGGTCAGTACGATCCAACCGCCGAAGTAGCCCTTCTGCTCCCAGCCGGGCTGGGCCTGGAAGGCAGGAATAAAAAGAAAGCCCTTCGCCTTTTCAATGCCGTCGATAAGCACCCGGTAGCTCGGCTTCACCGGCACCTCGGAGGCCTTGGGCAGAGCGCCTTCGCCGACGTTCTTGTAGTTAAAAACAATGCCGAAGCCATCCGCGTTGGGAGCCAGGTCAATGTCGCTGACCGCCAGGCGGGGAAATTTCAAGCGCAGCGGCGGCATGCGATCAGGCGGTAATCTGCTGATGACCTGCATGCCGCTGACGTGGAAAATCTCACCGTCGCCGATCACATCCTGAGCACCCGTCGTCCTGACCCTGATGTAATAATCGCCCGCGGGCACGGAAGCGGGGACCACGGCGGTCCCGAAGCTCCCGTCGTTGGGCGTGCTGTCGGTGATGCTCCAGACGGCATCCTCCGCCTCCGGGCTGCCCGCCCGGCGCAGGCGGATTTTTACCGTAGCCGCCATGGCGCCCGACTTCGTCCAGGTGACCGTGTAGCTTGTCCCGATCTGCCAATTAACGCCTGCCGCAGGCGATGTCACGGTGATGGTCTGGCCCTGGGCCGGCATGTAAAAACATAAGCCGATTAAAGTCATTAGAAATATTTTTTTCATGAACCCCTCTACTCTATTTGAATGAAAAACACCGGGAAAAATCTCATTTTATTTAAAATAAATTGAAAAAAAGATATCCGGAAGGCCGGGCTCGCCCTGCCGTCGGCCGCGGTTGCTTTGCCGAGGATTTTTTGCTATCATTCGGTTTCGGGCCGCAGGCGCGTTTGCCGTCCCGATCTCAAATTGTCAAACTGGAGGTCTCTAATGGTTAGATCTTTTTGCGCCCTATTTGTGTTGACCCTGATCACAATGATTTCCTTTCAGGCTTCCGGCATCTCCGCCGACAAGGCGCTCGATCCCTGCTCGCTACTGACGCCGTCCGAGATCCAGGCCGTCGTCGGCATGCCCGTCAAGCCCGGCACGCCGAAAGTCCAGTCCAATCCTGCGGCGGGCGCCGATTGCACTTACGTCGTGGGCGATTTCGGATCGTTCAACATCCTGCTCAAACCGCTGGGCTACAGCGAAACCCCGGAACGCATCAAGGCCCAGTTCGTCAAGATGAAGATGAACCCGGTCGACCTGCCCAACGTCGGTGACAGTTCCTTTTTTACCAGCCCCGGTTTCAACATGGTTCAGCTGCACACATTCAAGGGCCCTCGCTACATCCTTTTCACCCTCCTGGTACCGGGCGCCAAGGAAGCGGTTGTGCGGCCCATGGCCGAAAAATTGATTAAGACGGTAGTGACCAGGATCAAATAGAAAAAACTCGGCATACGGCATATGGCATACGGCAGACGGTAAAAAAGACCGAGCGAAGCCTTTAAGACAATTCTCGGACAGGGATTTCATCTTTTCTTGCCGTTCACCGTGTGCCGTGAACCGTCCACCGATTTCCTTTAAAGCTCGACCACTTTCCAGCCATAAACGCCAACGACTCGGGTCCGTCCTACCTGCGTTTCGCGCTCCAGGTGCTGGTGGCCGTGCAGCAGCAGGCGCGGCGCCGCCCGTTCGACATAGGAATTCAGGCCGGTGAAGCCGGTATGGACGTCGTCCTCGCGGTCGTGCACGCCGCGCGGCGAGTTGTGGGAGAGGAAGACGTCAACGGCCGGGAAGTCCTCCAGGAACGTCTCGACCTCCTCCTGGTAATAGAGGAAAGCCCCGCGCGGCTTGTACTGCAGGCAGCCGTTCAGGCCGCCGAAGCGGAAATTCCCGAACCCCACGGTGCGCAGGTGCAGGTCGATGATTGGCGCCGGGAAAGAGGCGTCGGAGTCGTGGTTGCCCTTGACGGCGAATATGGCCGGGCACTGCCAGGCCGCGGCCACCTCCAGGATCAGCGAATCGGCCGTGTCGCCCAGAGCCAGCAGCGCATCGGCGCGGCCGCGGCCGCCCCGCCAGCGCGGGTCGTCAATATCGGCCAGGACCAGCAGGTTCATCTACAAGGACCTCCATGTTGAAGAGTTGATGAGTAGATGGTTGATGGATTAGGATGCTTACGCGCGAACAGGCACCGATTGAACCTTGCCCGAACCCTTCTACTCTTCAACACTTCAACGCTTCAACCCATCAACAGTCATCTGCGCTATTTTTTTTTGAAATAACTGTTCTGCAGCTTGGCCAGCAGTTCCCGGAGCGACTGCACATGGGCAAGATCGACGATTTGCTTGGCCTTCATGGCCGTGACGATCAGCCAGTGTGCCAGTTCCAGTTGCTCCAGGTAGGCGGCGCGCGCCTCGCCCGCCTCGGCGGCCTTGGGCACCAGGCGCTGGGCCAGGAAATAATAGGAGAGAATCTCGCTGAACTCCTCGGCGTGTTTTTCCTTGTTCATCACCCAGCGCACCAGCTGGTTGTAGTTCACCGGGTTCTGCCCGGAGAGGGCGGCGATCTCCTTCATCGCCTTTTCGATCGTTGCGATGTGCTCGAACAGCAGCTTGAAGCGCGCCTCATCGTCATAGATGCCGCAGGGTACCTGGCAGTGGGAGCCGAGGAAGGTGGAGCCCCAGACCGCCAGCAGAACAAACAACAACATTCCCCCGATGATTTTTTTCATAATTTCCCCCTTTTATTCATTTTATTAGGAAAACAAGGGTGAATCAAGTCATTGGGAGAAAAGCCACCTGTGGGGCAGCCGCATTCCTACAGCCAGCGCCGGGTCGCCGCCTGATAATCGCGCCAGCGTTCGCCAAATGCGGCGGCCAGCATCTCCTCCTCGTGCTTCACGTAAAACCGGTCCATGACCAGGAAGAACGGAGGGAGTGCCAACCATGGGGAGAGCGATCTCAGGAGCCATGCCGTTCCGGCCAAGATCAGGATAAATCCCAGGTACATGGGATTACGGGAGAAATGAAACACGCCGCGGGTGAGAAGCGAGCTCGACGGCTCGAACGGCTTGACCGTCGTCGCTGCGCGGCGGAAGTCGCGGTCAGCGGCAAGGTTGAGCGTCACACCTCCCAGCAGCGCCAGCAAACCGGTTAAATTCCAGGGCATGGCGACCAGCCGCCCCAGAGGAAGCGCAAAGTGGAGGATGCCCATGCCAACGAAGGCCGGCAGCAGCCAGGCGATGGGCATGATCCTCATCATCGCCATCGCTCGGCCCACATCCGGTAAGCGCAAATGGGAGGAGGCGGCCGCCTCCCATTTGCCCGATGACTTAACGGGCCCCATCACCGGCAGGGGAATTCCCATTCGCCTGGTCCAGCGCCCAACTGTCGAAGGCCGCCTGTCCCTTTTCTCGCCACCAGCGGTCGTAAGAATTCTGCGAGCGGACAAAAGGCGGCTTATGCCGGTCATGGCCCGAGTGCGGATGCATGCCGCTGAACAGAATTTTCGACAGGATGATGATGCCGAACGCCTGCCAATAAGTGATCACAGCCATGCCAAAGACGGTGGGCATGATCCAGTTCCACAGCGCCTTGACCACCAACCCGAAGACCAGGGCGAAAAACACGGCTACGATGACGCCCACGAAGGTCCAGCCCACGATGCGCCCGACACCGCCCTCGCGCGCGCGCCGGAAATGCCGGCGCATTGTTTCCTGATGATCCATTCCCTGACTCATTTTGTGCCTCCTTTGTTATTTGGACCGGCGCCCACCAGTACGCGCAGCTTCTGCCAGGCACGGTGCTTGCGGGCCAGCAGCGTGCCGATGGGGATACCCCACTCATCGGCAAGCTCGCGGAATGTGCGGCCCTCGATCTCGGTAGCCGTGATCACCGCCCTATCCTCCTCGGGCAGGGCCTTCATGGCTGCGGCGATCATCCGCAGACGCTCGCTTCGCTCGGCCATGCTGGCGGGATCGCCTCCGTCAAAGCCGGCCGCCGCCGGAATGGCCAGGCGCTCCAGCGCTCCTTGCTCCGAATCGATTTCGGGACGTCGCCGCTGGCGACGCCACAAGTCAGTGATGCGGTTCTGCAGGGCGCTGAACACGTAGGCCGCCATATTTTCCACCGGCCGGGCGACATCGGGCAGCGCAAAGAGCCGCAGGACCACGTCCTGCACGACGTCCTCCGCCTCGACCGCACCCAATCCCTCCATGCGGCGCCGCACGAAGCGGGTCAGCCGGCCGATCTCGGTCGTGACGAATTCTGCGACCTCAGGCCTGGTCATTGCCGTTTCCATACAACCTAGACGTCATCTACATGCCTTTATTGCCTGGCGCATCCGTCTTTTTTCAGGATATAATAGATTGACCGGTTCCTTTCGGGATGGCTTTTGAATTCAGCGATCTCACGGGATTCTTTGGCGAACAACGGGCCGCCGCCCGCCGCATGGATCGCTCGCTCCAAGCAGGCGAAATATTCGTCCCACCAGGTCTCTTCATCCAGAACCAAGGCATCGATCATGCGCAACCCGGCCTTTTTGAAAAACGTCCTCCTTTTCCGGTCGCCTGCCAGCGGCTCATGGATCAGCGCATGGCCCCCGCTTTTCAGCAGATCGCAGGCAATCGCCATCCCGGCCTCGAATCCGGCGATATGCAGAGAACCCTCGGCGACGATAACATCGAATTTTTCCGGGAACGGCGGCAGGGAGAAGACAGAGGCCTGGATCAATTCGACCCTGTCTGCGCAATTCGCCGCCCGGGCCTTCCGCCGCAGCCGATCCAGGCAGGCAGCATCCGGGTCCACGGCGACGAAGCGGCCCAGGCAGACATCCATCAGGGCCAGAGTCGGCACGCCGCTGCCGCAGCCAATATCCACGACGAGCGGGTCCTCCGGGACCGTGATGAGCGAAAATGCCCGCAGGGTATACCGATTCAGGTTCTTCCTGCACCGATCCCCGATCGCAAATCGATCCATTCTACAACTCGGTTCCTCCCCCCGCTCGCTCCCGCCTACCAGGGAAATTCCAGGACTGCGCCCACGCCCAGCTTCAGAAAACGGTCGGCGAAAAACTCCCGGAAAAGCTCGATGGCCCGATCGCCCGTGCAGTGCGAAGCACCGCAGCGCTCAACCCCCATTCCTTTCAACTCCTGGATGATGGCCCGAACCTCGCTGTCGCTCCTTCTCATCAGGTGGAAGCCGCCCAGAACGACGCGCGGCACGCCCGGCGCCACTTGCGGGGCATCGCGGACGATCTCCACGATCCCCGGGTGACTACAGCCGGTCATCACGATCAGGCCTTTGGCCGTTTTGATGACAAGGGACTGCTCCGTAAATGCGGGGTCGAAATCGGCGGGCTTTTCCCCCATGGTGAATACCCCGCGGCAGAGTTCCTGGGGCTTCTTGACCCGCTGCGGCAGCCCGCCCCATTGGCGGACCTTGGCCATGTAATCGTCTCCAGCCATGGCTGGCAGGAAAACCGGTATATTGCGCTTGCGGGACAGAACCCATTCGAGTCCCCCCGTATGGTCGTCGTGCAGGTGGGAGATGACGATCATCTCAACCCTGCCCATGTCGGCCTTCAGTTTCTCGGCATTCATCTGCAGGATGCCGGCGCACGTCCCGGTATCGAAGAGGATGGTCTTTTCGGCTCCCTGCAACAGACAGGAGAATCCCCAGTTCGCCTCCACTCCGTCAACGGCCGCGTAATTGTCGTAGAGCACGGTCAGGCGGACCGCCGCTCCCTCGGGAAGTTGTCCAGGCAGAAGCGAGAGCCCGGCCAGGGCCAGGAACACAAATGCAATGATTCGTCTCTTCATAAAGGTCCCCATCGAGAGCGAACCCCTACCTGCGGACCATGAGACGCAGGAACCAAGCCCAGGCCGCGCCGAACACGACCAGAGCCACCAGCGGCAGGCGGGCGTCGGCAGGTTTGCCGGAGATCACCATGAAAGAAGAGGCGCCCAGGGCGACCAGCGCCGCCAGCCCGCAGAGCAGCAGGTTGAGCGCGAAGAATACCCGCCAGGCCTGGACCCTGAGGGGCGAACCCGGCAAGCCCTTTAGAGCGAAGAAAGCGGCCAGCAGGGCGACCCCGCCTGTGAAGAGCAGGGCTAGGCCGGGCTTGACCTCGCCATCCATCTTGTTCCCGATCACGCCGGCAACGGCCAGGATCAGGCCGATGAACGCCAAGTGCAGGGCCAGCGTCCAGAAATACTGCAGCAGCACGACGGCCCCCAACCAGGGATCGGCTGCGGCGCCATCGCGGTAGGAGCGCCACTTCAGTAACAGATAAACGAGCGGCGCCAGTGGCACCACGGCGTAAAGGTAATACATGAGGAACGGAAAGAGTCCCAGTCCGATCATCGACATTTCAACCTCCTCATTTTATTTTTCTTGTCCACGCGATCCTCCAGGCATTGTCCAGTTCCCCGGCATCGCCCGGATCACGATCCGCCGCTAGCTCATCTTGCGGGTCTGCCGCGGCCGGATATCGCCCAGCGCGGCAACAAAGCCGGAGCTGAGCGGCTCACGCCCCAGGGGGGTGACTTTGGTTTTATCAGCCAAGCCGGCCTTGAGCTCCATCTCCAACACTCCGGCCCGGCACTGCGCACAGGAATGCAGCGTCAGGTTGATGCTCTCCAGCAGTTTGTTCGCTTCCTTGGTGTCCACCGCGTTCAGCTCGAGGATGGAGCGTACCGAAGTCGCATCGTTCTCTCTCACTGCGGCCACCAGGTTGTTGAGCAGGTCCATGCCTTTCTTGTGCGCCTCCTCCATCTCCCGCTGGTAGGCATTCATGGCGCCCGGGTCCTTCTTGGATACCTTGCGGGTGGGCACCGCCGCCGGCAGCCACCAGCGGGCGCTGCGCTGCATATAAGTCAGGCAGGACTCGCAGTAGGGCTTTGCCCTCAGCATGATGGGAATGAACAACCCGCCCAGGGAGAATCCGGCAAGCTCCAGCAGGCGGAAAAGGTAACCCAAAATACCAAGACTGCCACTGGGCGTATGGGAGCGCATCAACTTGAAGGTCATGCTGCGCGTGGTGACATCGAAATACTTGAAAAAATCAACGCCGTAGCGTTCCAGGTTCAACGACTTGAACTCGACCCATTGAGCGGCGGCGTAGGCCAGGGCCAGCAGAGCCACGATCACGGCCAGCAGGGAGCCGGAAATTTTCCGACCCCTTGCCCAGGACATAAGCCCGTAGCCGCTGCCGGCGCCGATGCCCACCAGGATGGCGCCGACAGGGATGATGAACAGCCAGTACCAGCCCATGATATCAAAATCCTTAATCTGCCGGGCCAACCAAAAAACAATAAAAAGCGTTATGGCCGTCGTGGCCAGGCCCGCGCCGATGACCGACAGGTCGGGTGAACGCCGGGGCGGATCCACATAGGGTTGCATGCATCCTCCTTGAAATATGACAGGCCCCATCATACAGAAAAAAGCGCGCACACACAAATTTGCCCTTCGTTCGCCCGGTTGGAAATCATTCCCTGGATCGGCCACCGACAAGAGGATCGATTGAACCGCCAAACAGTAGCAGCCGCTTCCAAGCGGCGGGCTTGTTTAATCAATCAATTATTGATATATTGAAACCGGGGAACCGAAAAAGACCCTTTGGGTCCACCATAACGTGAAACAACTCAAATTTAAAATGCCGGCCAAAAAAACGGTTTGGCTGATCCTCATCGGTCTGGCCGGACTGGCCGCAGTCATTCTCTATTTTTCGCTGCCGGGGATCACCGCCAATTTCCTGGTTTCGCAGGCGAAAAAATTCGGGTTGAAAAACCTGCACTTCAAGGCAATCCATGTCGGCTGGCAGCGCCTGGACCTCACCGATGTCTCGGTGGGAGATGCGGCCGATCCCTCCCTGCGCATTCCTCATTTATCCGTGGAATTTTCACTGGCAGGACTCTGGCAAAAAAAGATCAAGAATGTCCGCCTGACCGGCCTCCGGATCAAGATAGAAGATCGCGGCCAGGGATTTCAGTTTCAGGGCATGATCAATCCGCCGCTCGCGCAGGCGGAAAGCGGCGAGATGCCCACAGTCGAGCGGTTCATCCTGGATGACAGCAACTTGCAACTCTCCTGGGCGGGGCGGTCCCTGGAGATCCCGATTAACGCCACCCTGCTCGCCTCGGG
>JADFDP010000066.1 GCA_018262835.1 Candidatus Aminicenantota bacterium | reverse complement strand
GCGTTATGGTTGGAGGTGAAAGAAAACGATCCTGTTTGTCATCTCGTATTTTATTGACGACTTCCTTGAAATCCTTCAAAATTAAAAACCCGTCTTTTTTGCGACTGTTTATAATATCTGCCATTAAAATATAGCGACTCTTCATTTTTCCCCCAATCAATAGTAAACCCCCTTTTAACCAATTTCAATATAATTTGCACTTTATTTGCAATTTTCCTATATTTGCATATATTGTGCAATTTCAAAATAATTGCTCAATTTATACAATATTAAAAATAGTCGGAACAAAAACGGGAAATTGAAAAATCAGAAGATCTCGATCTTCAGCAGCCGGCATTCGATGGGGCCGTTGTACAGCACGAAGCGCCGCGAGGGCTTCAGGCCGATGGCGCCGACCAGATCCAGGTTGCCGCAAAGGATATAAGCGGTGGAGCCCTGGCAGCGCTGCTTCAAAAAATCGCCGAATTCCTTGTACAGGAGACGGGTCTCGTCCAAGGCGCCGACGCGGATGCCGTAGGGCGGGTTGCAGATGATCATGGCATCGGGGATTCCCGGCAGATCGTGGAAGTCCTTGCGTTCCAGGGGCACGCCGCGGGTCCCCGCGATCTCGCGCAGGTTGCGCCGGGCGGCATCCATGGCCTGGCGGTCGGAATCGCTGCCCCGGATCAACAGCTCGGGCATTTCCCGGCGCGCGGCATCACTGGCGCGGCGCACATCGGCCCACACGCCGGCAGCGAAATCGGGCAGGTTTTCAAAACCGAATTTTGCTTTTTTAAAAGCCGCCGGGATGCGGCAATAGTGCATGAAGGCCTCGGCCAGGATGGTCCCCGAACCGCAAAAGGGATCGACCAGCGGCCGTTCACCTTGCCAGCCGCTCAGGCGCACCATGGCCGCGGCCAGCGTTTCCTGCAGGGGTGCCGGCACCGACTGCACGCGATAGCCGCGGCGGTGCAGCGAGCCGCCCGATGTGTCCAGGCTGATGACCGCCCGGTCCCGGCGGACAGCCAGGTTGATCCACACGTCGGGATTTTCGGTGTCCACGTCGGGGCGGCGGCCGCAGTGCTCGCGGAAATGATCGGCGATGGCGTCCTTCAGCCGCAAGGCGGCAAAGTGGGCGTGGTCGATGCGGCTTTCCCGGACATTGGCGAAAACGGCAAAGGTTTTTTCCGGGGCAAGCAGCGCCTGCCATTCCATGGCCCGAGCCGCTTCGTAAAGCGCCTGGTCGGAAGGGCAGGGAAAAGCGGCCAACGGGGCCAGCACCCGCGAGACCAGGCGCGAGCAATAATTGATCCGGTACAATCCCGCGGCATCGCCGTGAAAATGCAAACCGCCTCCGGTTATTTCAATATCTTTGGCCCCGAGTTCGGCAAGCTCGGCCCCGGCCAATTCTTCCAGGCCGCGGGCGGCCTGGGCGAAAAACCGGCCGTCATTCTGATAGGCGAACACGGGATTATCCGAAATTTGTCCGGAGCTTCAATCGTGAACAGCTATTTCGAGTCTAAGGATCTCCGGCCGTTTTTCGGATGGAACCGCGGCCGGCAGAACGGCGGCCAGCAGCACCAGCGCCGCCGCCAGCAGCAGCCAGAGTAATTTCTTGCTTTCCAGTCTGTCGGATCTCATTGCCGCATACCTCCTGGGAAAAAGCAATTCTAGAATAAAAATGTTTTTTAGTCAAAAGACAAGCTTTCTTGCGGCGATTGACAAAAAAGGCCGGTTCGGCTAAAAAAGAAATGGCCTGAGTGCCATGAACAGGAGAAAACAAATGAAAAAAACATTCGCCCTATTCTGCCTGGCGGGGCTGGCGGCGATGCTGGCCGCAGCCGAACCGGATCGTGCGGAAAAAAGCGCGCAGGAGATCGACCGCTTCATGAACGCCTGGCACAAGGCCGCCGCCGTTGCCGACGCCGCGACCTACTTCAATTCTCTGGCCGCGGGCGCCGTCTTTTTGGGCACCGATGCCCGCGAGCGCTGGACCAAGGAGGAGTTCCAAAAATGGGCCGCGCCCCACTTCCAGCGCCCATCGGCCTGGACTTTCCGCTCCAGCCGGCGCCAGGTCGCCCTGGCCGCCGACGGCAGCACGGCCTGGTTCGACGAGGACCTGGTTTCCGAATCCTATTGGCCCTGCCGCGGTTCGGGCGTCCTGGAAAAGATCGCCGGCCAGTGGAAGATCCGGCAATACAACCTGGCCTTCACCATCCCCAACGAAGCGACCGCGGCCGTCAAGCCGCTGGTTCAGGCCGCGCTGCAAAAGCAGGCGGCGGATGAAAAGCAACCGTCCGCAAACCCGAGATGACCGAGAAAATTTACCTGCGCGATCCCTACTGCCGCGAAACCACGGCGCGGGTCACCGGCAAAGAGCAGCGGGACGGGCGTTTCCGCATCCGCCTCGAACGCACGATTTTCTGCCCTGCAGGCGGCGGCCAGCCTGACGACCGGGGCGCCATCAACAATATGCCGGTTCTGGGATTGGCCAGCGAGGAGGATGACGTCATCCATATACTGGAGCTGGACCCCGGCCCGGGCGAGGCCTGCCTGCGCCTCGATTTCGCGCGCCGCTACGACCACATGCAGCAGCACACCGCCCAGCACCTCCTCTCCCAGGTCCTGGTCCGCCTTTTCGAAGCCCCCACCCTGTCGTTTGCCATCGGCCCCGACCATTCATCGATCGAAATCGGCAGGGCCGAATTCAAGCAGGAAGAAACGCTGCTGCTTGAGGCGGAATGCGCGCGCCTGATCTTCGCCAACCTGCCTGTCCGCATTTTTGCAAGTGACGACCTGTCCGCTTTGCAGCTGCGCAAACCCCCCAAACGCCAGGGAAAGATCCGCGTGGTCGAGATCCAGGATCTCGACCAGTCGGCATGCGGCGGCACCCACCTGAAAAGCAGCGCCGAGATCGGCCTGCTGAAAGTCATCAAGACCGAGCGCGTCCGCAGCAATATCCGGCTGTACTACGCGGCCGGCTATCGCGCCCTGCGCGACTACCAGCTGAAGCACGAGGTCGCCCAGCGCCTGCAGCGCGCCGTCACCCAGCCATTGGCCGACATTCCGCTGCAGGTGGAAACCATGCTCAGGGAAAAAGATGAATTGCGCCGGGCCCTGAAAAAAACCCAGCGCCGCGAGCTGGAAAGGGAGGCCGACGCCGCCGGAGCCAACAATGATCCGCTCACCGTCCGGGAGTTCAGCGCGCTCGACATTTCCGAAATACGTTTTTTCGCCACGTCCCTGCTCAACCGCGGCAGGAATGTGCTGGCCTACTCGCAATCCCCCCAAAAGTACATCGTCATCGGCCGCGGCCGGGGGACTGCCGACCTGCGCCGGATCAGCGCCCGCATTTTCACCCTGCTCGGCGGCAAGGGGGGCGGTGGCGAAAACCTGATCGAGGGCCGCGGCGAAGATTTTTCCAGGATCGCCGAGGTCGTCGAGATGCTGCGGACCAGCCTGGCCGAATGAAATCGGCACCCGGCCGCTTGCAAAATTCTTTATTTTTACTATAATTGGTTTTGCCGCCAAAGGAGAAAATCATGGATGAAAAAATCAAGGCCAAAATCATGGATGATAAAAAAATGAAGCGCACTTTCCAGCGCCTGGCCATGGAGATCCTGGAACAGAACCGTGAAGCGGAGAACCTGGTGCTGATCGGTATCCAGACCCGGGGGGTCCACGTGGCCCGCCGCATCCAGCAGCTGGTCAAGGAACTGGAAAACATCGAGATTCCCCTGGGCATTCTCGACATCACCATGTTCCGCGACGACCTGCACAAGCACGAACAGCAGCCGGCGGTGAAGAAAACCCAGATCGATTTCAGCATCGAGGACCGCGACATTATCCTGATCGACGACGTGGTCTTCACCGGCCGCACCATCCGCGCCGCCATGGATTCGATCTTTGAACTGGGCCGGCCGGCCTCGGTCCAGCTGGCGGTGTTCATCGACCGCGGCCACCGCGAAATGCCCATCAGCCCGGACTTCAAGGGCAAGTACCTGCCCACTTCTCGCCGCGAGCGGGTGAAGGTCATGCTGCAGGAAATAGACGGCAAGGACCAGGTGCTGATCATGGAACCCAAGGGGTTTTAAATGAAAGAGAGGACCTTCCGCCAGGACCACCTGCTGGGCATCGAGCAGCTCAGCGTCGGCGACATCGAAACCATCCTGGAAACGGCCGAGGCCTTCATCGAGGTCTCCAGCCGCGAGGTCAAGAAGGTGCCGGCCTTGAAGGGCAAGACCGTGGTCAACCTGTTTTTCGAAAATTCCACCCGCACCCGCAGTTCGTTCGAGATCGCGGCCAAGCGCCTGAGCGCCGATCTGATCAACTTCAATTCTTCAATATCGAGCCTGAAAAAAGGCGAGACCCTGAAGGACACGGTCCTGACCCTGGAGGCCATGAACCCGCACATCATTGTCATTCGCCACTCCGCCTCGGGCTCGCCCCACTACCTGACCACCTTCGCCCGCTCTTCGATCGTCAATGCCGGCGACGGCTTCCACGAGCACCCCACCCAGGCCCTGCTCGACGCCCTGACCATCCAGCAGCGGCTGAAAACCTTGCGCGGCCTGAAGATCGCCATCGTCGGCGACATCCTGCACTCGCGCGTGGCCCGCTCCAACATCCTCTTGCACCACAAACTCGGCAACGAGATCGCCCTGATCGGCCCGCCCTCGCTGGTACCGCTGGAATTCGAAAAAATGGGCGCCCGCGTGCACTATGACATCCGCCGCGGCGTCAAGGACGCCGACGTGGTCATGATGCTGCGCGTCCAGGAGGAGAGGGGCGCCAAGAACTATTTCCCCTCCATCCGCGAATACCGCAACCGCTTCGCCATCAACCGCGAGATCTTCGCCCTGGCCAAAAAGTCGGCCATCCTGATGCACCCGGGGCCGATCAACCGCGACGTGGAGATCGAAACCTCGATGGCCGACGGCGAGCACTCGGTGATCCTGCAGCAGGTGACCAACGGCATCGCCGTGCGCATGGCCGTTTTGTATCTTTTAAAAGGAGAGATCCATGAAGCTCTTAATTAAAAACGGCCGCCTCATCGATCCGGCCGGCGCCGTGGACCAAATCATGGATATCCTGATCGAGAACGGCAGGTTCAGGGAGATTGCCAAATCCATAAAAAAAATCAGCGGCTGCCCGACCATCGAAGCCAAGGATATGGTCGTCTCTCCCGGTTTCATCGACATGCACACCCACCTGCGCGAGCCGGGCCAGGAGAACAAGGAATCGATCGAGAGCGGCGCCCGGGCGGCCGTGCACGGCGGCTTCACGTCCATCGCCTGCATGGCCAACACCGAGCCCGTCAACGACAACCGCTCGGTGACCGAATACATCATCGCCCGCGCCAGGCAGGTCGGGCTGGTCAACATCTTCCCCGTGGCCGCCGTCTCCAGGGGGCTGCTGGGCGAAAACCTGGTCGAAATGGCCGACCTGGTCGAGGGCGGCGCCGTGGCCTTTTCCGATGACGGCCACTGCGTGATGAAGGCCGACCTGATCCGCAAGGCCCTGGAATACGCCAAGATGCTGGACGTGCCCATCATCGAGCACCCGGAAGACCATTCGATCTCGGCAGAAGGCCAGGTCAACGAAGGCTTCATCTCCTACAAGTACGGGCTGCGCGGCATGCTCAAGGCCGCCGAGGAGGTGATCGTCGCCCGCGACCTGATCCTGCAGGAGCGCATCCAGTCGCGCCTGCACCTGACCCATATCTCCACCGCCGGCTCGGTGGAATTGATCCGCAACGCCCGCAAGCTGAAGACGCCGGTGAGTTCCGACGCCACCCCGCACCACCTCCTCCTCAACGAGGAGCTGGTCCAGAGTTACAACCCGGTCTACAAGGTCAAGCCGCCGCTGCGCACCGAGGCCGACCGCCTGGAGCTGATCCGCGGCCTGCAGGACGGCACCATCGACTGCATCGCCTCGGACCACGCCCCGCACACCCGCGACGACAAGGACAAGGAGTTCGAGTTCGCCCCCTTCGGCGTCATCGGCATGGAGACCTCGTTCGCCGTTGTCTTTGACCGCCTGGTGCGCCGCAAGCTGCTGACCATCAACCGCCTGGTCGAACTGTTCTCCACCAACCCGGCCCGCGTGCTGGGCCTGAAAAACCGCGGCCGCGTCAAAACCGGATTCCCCGCCGACCTAACCATTTTCGACCCAAAAAAACGCTTCAAGATCGAGGAGAAGGAGTTCCGCTCCAAGGCCAACAACTGCCCGTTCCTGGGCTGGGAGGGCCAGGGAGCGGTCGCGCACACCATCGTCAGCGGCAATATCGTCTATAGCTTCAAGACTCGTTGATCTCGGCGTAAGGCGGACGGCGGACGGCAAGAAAAAATCTCCCAAACCGAAGATAGATTCGCTGTTGAAATAAAGAAAAATTCCAAATTCCAAGCACCAAATTTCAAATAAGCACCAAGCTCCAATGACCAAATGACCAAAACAAAGAGAAGAACCATGAAAGGGCTTTCGCTTGGATCATTGGAAATTGGGATTTGTTTGGGATTTTGAATTTGTGATTTGGAATTTTCTTACCCTTTACCGTCTGCCGAACACCGTGTACCGTCAACCGTATGCCGAGCTCGTTTCAGCGCTAATGGCAGGTACTGCAGGAATGGCTGGAGCAGCTGCCGCAGGAATGAGAGGATGTGGAAGAGCCGGAGTTCCCGCTTTTTCCTCCCGATGAAATAGCGCAGCAGGAGACCAGCTTTTCCACCTGGCCGCTGCCGCATTTTTCGCACTTCACCGATCCGGCGGCCGCGAGCGTGCGCAGGAATTTTTCAAAAACCGCGCCGCACTTCCGGCATTTATAGTCATAGACGGGCATCGTTCTAGACCTCTGAATCCATTGTACCCCAACAGGGCTCGGTCTGTAAAGGACTCGGCACGGTACTCGGCGTACGGCGAACGGCATACGGCGACCGGTAAATGCAAAGCATGGAATATCTCGTTGGCTTGCCTTCACCGTCTGCCGTGTACCGTAAACCGTATGCCGATTGCTTCTATTGCTTCACCGCGTCGTCCAGCAGCCTGACGATCTTGCTGGAGAGCATGTCGACCACGGCCCGCTCGCCCTTCTCGAGATTGTAATAGACGTAAGCCGAACTCAGGATGGTGTCCTTGTTGAAGACATGCTTCGGCCGGTTGTCGGTCATGTAGCCGTTGGCGCGGCGGAAAGCGAAGATGTCCTGGTCGCGCAGGGCCAGGAATCTGCCGTTAAGCGCGGCCATCTTCACGCCGTAGTCGGCATAGAGTTTTTCCAGCTGCGGCAGCAGCACGGCGGCTTCGGGCTTGTCCTTGGCCAGGGCGGCGGCATCGGCCACGCATTGGTCGAAAGCAGCCAGTATCTCGTCGATGATCTTTACACCGGCATTGTTGGCTGCCGTGGCTTGGGTTTCGGTTTTCGCGGCCGCAGCTTGGGCCTGGGGAGTTTCCGCTTTCTGGCCGCAGGCCATGAAGATCATCAGCATCACGCAAACGAAAACAAGCATCAGCAAAGTTCTTTTCATTGCCAACCTCCTGGTCAAGTGATAGTGTAAGTGTTAGTGTTCGTGTCAGCAAGAGATTAAACGAAATTCTTAAAGATCGTTTAAGTGCTTTTTACTAACACAAGCACTAACACCAACACTTTTTCAAACAATTTCTCCGGCGGCGACGATGATGCCGCCGTCGTAGAAAACTCCGAACTGGCCCGGAGTCACGGCCCTGACCGGATCTTTGAAAACGGCACGGATGCGTGCCGGCGACACTTCGCTGATCTCGGCATCATGGCCCCTCAGCTGATAACGTACTTTAACTTGAAGCTTTTCGCCGCTGCGCAACGGCCGCCAGAAGACCGGGTTGGCCACGGTCAACGAATCGGCCAGCAGGTCGCGCTCGTCTCCGAGGGTGACGGTGTTGGCCGCCATGTCGCGGCCGATCACATAAAGCCTGCGGCCCGAAGCGTGCCCCGTACCGCGGCGCTGGCCCACGGTAAAATGGACCGCGCCGTGATGACGGCCGATCTTCTTGCCGCCGGTAGCGATGATGTCCCCGTCGGCGAAACTTTCTGGAACAAGGCGCGACAAATAGGAAGCCAGAACTTCATCCTGCAAAAAACAGACATCCTGGCTCTCTTCCGGGTTGGCCAGAGGCAGCCCGGTCACCCTGGCCCGGACCTGGTCGATGGTCATGGCGGCGATCGGGAAAACGATTTTTTCCAGTACGGCCGGGTTGATCATGGCCAGGAAATAGATCTGCGACTTGCGCCGGGCGGCGGGTTCGCATAGGAACCAGCGCCCGCCCCCTCGGCGGGGACCTTCAGGGCCCCCTCGACGAGGGCCATCAGGGTCGCTGATGAAGATCTTCGCGGCATAATGGCCGCTGGCGAACACGGCAGCCGGATCACTTTTATGAACTTCACCCAGGAGCAGGCCGAACTTGATGTGGCGGTTGCAGAGCACGCAGGGGTTGGGGGTCCGTCCGGAACGGTAGGCGTTGACAAAATAATCGAGCACTTTATCCCGAAAGGCGCTGCGGAGATCCAGCACCTGCCAGGGAACATCCAGCACCCGGGCCAGGTTCTCGATGCGAGAAAGCTTTTCATCCTCGTCGGCCAGGCCCAGGCGCATGGTCAGCGCCCGCACCGCAATCCCCTGCTCGCGCAGCAGCAGGACGGCCGCGGTGGAATCCTTGCCGCCGCTGAAAGCCACGGTCGCGGTCCCGCCAGTATTTTTTTTCATGGGCAGGCGAATGTCTCTTCCAAAAAAGTCCGGGCTTCCCCGAAATCTTGGCTCAGGAAAATACGCCGCTTCCAGGAGCGGCAACCGGGACGGCTGAGCAGCAGGAAGCGGGTAAAGGCCTTGAGTTTGCCCAGGCGTTTTCTTTCCGGGTAGTGCTCTCCGATCAGCGCCCCCAAGCGCCGCACATATGCGCCCATGTCATTTTCGGAAGTCACCTGCCCCGCGATCTCCCTGAACAGGAAGGGGTTGGCTAGGGCGCCTCGGCCGATCAGCACGCCGTCCACGGTTCGCAGCTTTTCCAGGGCGAAAGCGGCGGTCATGATGTCGCCGTTGCCCAGCAGCGGGATGCGCAAATTTTCCTTGACGGCCGCGGCCAGGTCCCAGTGGGCGCTGCCGGTATAGCCTTCACTTTTGAGTCGAAAATGGACGGCCACGGCGTCGGCGCCCTGCTCCTCGATGACCTTGGTCGTCTCCAGCACGTTGACCTTGTTGAAGCCGAGGCGAACTTTTACCGTCAACGGCAGGCAGGTGCTTTTGCGTATGGCGGCCACCACCGACGCCAGGCGCGGCAGGTCCAGCAGCAGTCCGGCGCCGGCTCCCGAGCGCACGACTTTCGGGACCGGGCAGCCCATGTTCACATCGATACCGGCGAACGCCGTTTCGGCGGAAACGATGGCCGCAGCCTCGGCCAGGGCTTCGGGATTGGCTCCGAAAAGCTGGATGAACTGCGGTGTCCGCGTTTTAAAATCGGCGATCATTTCCAGGGTGCGGCGGTTGCGCCGGCGCAGCCCTTCGGCGGCGATCATCTCCGAGACCAGCAGTCCGCAGCCGCCGATCTCGTCCATGAGCCGGCGCAGGACCCTGTCGGTCAGTCCGGCCATGGGGGCCAGGACCGTGGGCTGTTGCAAGGTTAAGGTACCGATCTTCAACATGGATCGATTATATCATGGCTCAGCTCAGTAACAAGTGACGAGTGACAAGTAACGAGGTGGAGCGCGGTCCCCGCGCCGAAGGCAAAAGGAAAAAAGAAAAGAAGCAAGCGCTCGCGGATTTTTCTTACTTCTCTCTTTTTATTTTAAATTATTTCCTTAGATTGCTTGTTGTCTTGGTGATTGGATCGTCGGTACTGGTAGTTTCTTCCCTCGTCACTTGTCACTTGTTACTTGTCACTTATTTCCAGTGCCATAAAATACTTAGACAAGAGCGCCAATCCCGGATCATTCAACGCGCTTAAATGGCTGCGGATGTGGCGCAGAGTGCGCGGGATATAGCGGGCATAGGCGGGGTGGTGGCGTTCATAGGTCTGAAATGCAAATGTTCCCAGGGCCTTGATATTGCGCTGCAGGGCGGTGAGGCGCAGCTGCCGCAGCCCGCGGTCGTCACCGCTGGCGGCCAGGTTGGGGAAAAGATCAGCCCGGGCTGCTCCCAGGTCGAGATAGGAATCGAACGCCAGCGAGGCCAGGTCGTAGTAACGCGGGGCGAGCAACGAGTCCTGGAAGTCGACCATCACGATCTCGTTCTTCAGGATCAGCAGGTTGCGCGAGTGAAAATCACGGTGGGCGAAAACACATTCCGGCTCGATGGCGTCGACCAGCTTTGCCAGCGAAGCGCCCAGCTCGGCCCCGTCGAAACCGCGGACCGGAAAGCGGGGGAAAAAATGCGTGAGGAAAAAATCCGTTTCCCATTTTTGCCTGGCCCGGTCAAGGCGGGCGGTTGCCAGGACCGCAGGCACGGCGGCAAGCCCGTGCAAAATCTCCCGGCACTTGCCCAGCAGGCGGCGCCGCTCGCTGCGGCCAGCGGAACGCCAGGCCCGCTGCAAAAGGAGATCACCGGCATCCTCCTGGATCACCACCTGGTCGCCGAGAGTCGCCTCGATGCGGGGAACGCGCAGCCCGTGTTTTTGGTAGATAGCATGGGCGGCTCGGAATTGTTCCACCTCGTCCGCTGCCGGCTCGGGATAGACCATGGCCACAAGATTTATTTTTTTAAAACCGATGCGGAAAAAGCGCCGCCGCGAAGCCTCGGAGGGAATCCGGCTCAACTTTGCCCCGGGGAATCGGCCCAGGAATTCGGCAAGCGCGTCCGGCAAGCGAACGGGTACAGGCATCATCATCGGCTCCCAATCGATTATCGCACAGCCGCCAAAAGGCCGCAACCCGGCGGCCGTTCCAGGCGAATCCTCCCAGCTCCCTCAAGCCGTCAGCGCCTGGGGCTGCTTGGCTTCTTTGACCCAGGCCGGCCGGAAAGTAATGAGGTCACGAATAATGTTTT
Organism: Candidatus Aminicenantota bacterium; assembly: GCA_018262835.1. Taxonomy (GTDB): domain Bacteria; phylum Acidobacteriota; class Aminicenantia; order UBA2199; family UBA2199; genus UBA2199. Next base: position 2,645 of record JADFDP010000066.1, on the reverse strand, counting down.
CGACAATCTGGCTGTCGCCGCCCCGCTCCTTCCTGTTCGACTTGGCATACAGGCGGACAATGGCCAGGGCCTTCAGGTAAGCCAAGGTGTTTTCATACAAAAAATCGACCGATTCACGGTTGGAATTGCTGTACAGCTGCTCGATGTAGTTGGAGTTCTGACTGTTGGAGATCGCGGCCTTCAGTTCCTGCATTTCCTTGTCGTACAGAGGCTTGATGAAGAAACCGACACCGCCGCGAACGAGGTTGACAGACTCCTGGTCGCTGAATTTTTCATAGATCTCCTGGAAGATGCGCGGGTCCACGCGCTTGTGCCCGGCCACTTTGAGAAAATCCATGAATTCCTTGAGCAATTTCTTGTGCTCTTCGAGGCTCAACGTCTCCAAGCGCTCCGGATGCCCGTTGCCAGTGAAAGCGATCACGTGGCTGAGGAACAGCAGGATCTTGAAGCCTCGCTCTTCGCGCACCGTGCGCTTGAATAATTCGCGGATCATATAGGCCTTCAAACCCGCCGCGCCGTTGTCGCGGTATTCGCAGGTCAGGCGGAAGTTGCGGCGGTCGAGGATCGCGGCCATTTTCCGCAGGCAGGCCCGGCTGTCCGCGGCAAAACGCTGCAGGGCGGCCTCGAACTTGCCGGCCAGGTTCTCCACGGCGGCGGCAAATTTCCGGCGTTCGATATCATTTTCCGGGCAAAGCCCATTTTCCCGGGCCTTGCTTGCATCAAAAGCCACTTCCCCGGCGGCTGCGGGCCGGGGCTCGTTGGCAACGGCCGGTCCGGCGGCGATCTCGCGCACCCGCCGTTGGCCATCGATCAAGCAGCTGATCGGTGTTCCCTTGAGCCGCACGCGCAGCAGCATGACTTCCTCCTCGATCTGGTAGCTTCCAGGGGGAAGAATGGTCCCGATACCCACGCGTCGATCGGTCGGCATTTTTTTTTCTTCCATTTTTTGCCTCACACCTTTGTAAAGCAAAGCCAATGCCAACCGTAGCACCCGGAGTTCCATCTTAAAATATTCTATATTATCGGACGTTTTCATTTTTTTACTTGCCATTACACTAAGGTCGCGGCCGGTTGGGCGACCGGCAAGGGATGCGACAAAAGGAGCATGCAAACGGAAAAATATCCCGGAAACTCGTTTGGTCATGAGAAAAGTGCCGAAAGCGACATGGAATGTAAGTGCAAAAAATGTCGCAGGGGTACGCCGGCATCCATTCGGATTCTTCCGCCTGCCATCCGCTGGCCAACGATTTGACTTCTCTGGAATGCGGAATTATTATTTATTCTGCGGGAACACCGCCTTAAAGAGCCGGCTTATGACCAGCAAAAATGACAAATACCTGACCGTGTTCGAAAGCCTGTCGCTCCCGGTGGTCCTGCTGGACCGGGACAATCTCATCGACAACCTGAACCCGGCCGCCGCCGTGCTCGTCTCCACCCCAGCGAACGGCTCCACCTATTGCCGAGACGCCTGGCGCGGCAAGCCGCTGCCATGGCTGAAAGATGAACTAAGGCGCTTTGCGGCCGGGACGGCGAACGAGTCATCCCTGAAAAAGGAATTGTCCGTAAGCGACGGCAACTGTTTTTTCGCCGTCAGCTTCAAGAAAATGCCCGGCGACGGCGGCAGGCCCGGGGGGACCACCGTGATCCTCAAGGACTTGAGCGAGCGCCAGCGGATGAGCGCCGCCCTGGCCTGGGAATCGGAGGTGCGCCGGGCCGTGACCGAACTGTCGGCGCTGCTGATCTCCGAACGCAATATCGGCGATATCACGGAACACGTGCTCAACGCGGCTTTGCGCCTGACCGCCAGCCCCCTGGGGTTCGTCGGCTTCATCGATCCTCTTAGCGGCCACCTGGTGGCGCCGACCATGACCCGCCAAATATGGAACGAATGCCGAGTCCCGGGAAAATCATTCGTGTTCGAACACTTCCAGGGGCTTTGGGGCTGGGTCCTGGCGCACAAAAAACCGCTGCTCAGCAACCGGCCGCAGGCGGACCGGCGTTCCCGCGGCATTCCACCCGGCCACATGGAGATCAACCGTTTCCTGGCCGTGCCGGTGCTTGACGGGAAAAAACTGGCCGGCGGCATTTTCCTGGCCAACAAGGACGAGGATTACAACGATGAAAACCTCGCCCTGCTGCTGCGCATCGGCGCCCTTTACGCCATCGCCCTGCAGCGCAAGAATTTCGAGGACGAGCGGGAAAAACTGATCCTCGAGTACCAGGGCGCCCTGGCCAAGGTCAAGCAGTTGAGCGGCCTGCTGCCCATCTGCGCCAGCTGTAAGAAAGTGCGCGATGACAGGGGCTACTGGCAGCAGATCGAAGAATATGTCAGCGAGCACTCGGAGGCCGATTTCAGCCACAGCCTGTGTCCCGAATGCCTGAAAAAATTGTACCCGGAACTCAAAAAATAACCTGCCACTAGAAGGGAATTCCGACCGCTGTTGACAATAAGTATTGCATAAATTATAGTTAAAAAGAAACAAATGGAAAGAAAACCATTTGGAGAACCCGCGGAATCTGGAGGAGGATGGCGGATGGGTGAAAGGAAAAGGGGAGAATTCCTTATTAAAACGGGGAAGCTTTCCTGGATGCCCCTGAGTGTTTTTATATTTTTATCCATTTCCATAGCTTTTTTCGGTTATTTT
>JADFDP010000065.1 GCA_018262835.1 Candidatus Aminicenantota bacterium | reverse complement strand
AAAATTCAAGGCCGTGCAGATGGGCGGCCCTTCGGGCGGCTGCATCCCGGCCACCATGGGCGACCTGCAGATCGACTACCAGAAGATCAACCAGACCGGGGCGATCATGGGCTCGGGAGGCATGGTGGTCATGGACGAGACCACCTGCATGGTGGAGATGGCCAAGTTCTTCCTGCGCTTCACCCAAGACGAAAGCTGCGGCAAGTGCACATTCTGCCGCATCGGCACCAAGCGTATGCTGGAGATCCTGGAGCGCATCACCGACGGCAAGGGGCAAGAAGGAGACATCGAACTGCTGGAGGACCTGGCCGACAAGATCCGCAACAATACCATCTGCGGCCTGGGCCAGACCGCGCCCAACCCGGTCTTGACCACGCTGAAGTATTTCCGCGACGAATACGAGATCCATATCCGCGATAAGAAATGCCCGGCCCACAGCTGCGCCCCGCTGCTGACCTTCACTATCCTGGAGGACCAATGCACCGGCTGCACGCTATGCGCCCGGGTCTGCCCGGCCAATGCCATCAGCGGCGAGAAAAAGAAGGTCCACAAGATCGACCAGGCCGCCTGCATCAAGTGCGGAAAATGTTTCGAAACCTGTAATTTCAAAGCCATCAGCAAGGATTGAAGGGGAACGCAGCCATGGACAAAGTAAAACTCATCATCGACGGCAAGGAAGTGACCGCCCGCGCCGATCAAACCATCCTGGAAGTAATCCGGGAAAACCATATCACCGAGATCCCCACCTTGTGCCACGAGCCCAAGCTCCCCCCCTACGGTTCCTGCTATCTTTGCGTGGTGGAGGTCGAAGGGATCAAAAAGCTGATCCCGTCCTGCTCCAGCCCGGTGGCCGACAAGATGGTCGTCCACACCGACAACCCGCGCATCCATGAAGCCAGGAAAACCGCGTTGGAACTGCTGCTGTCGAACCATTACGCCGACTGCCTGGCACCCTGCCAGCAGACCTGCCCGGCCGGCGTCGACGTGCAAGGGTATATCGCCCTGATCGCCATGGGCAAGCCCAATGAAGCCATCCGCCTGATCAAGGAGACCAACCCGCTGCCCCTGGTCTGCGGCCGCGTTTGCGTGCGCGAATGCGAGGTGGCCTGCCGCCGCAACCGCGTCGATGACCGCGTGGGCATCGACTACCTGAAGCGCTATGCCAGCGATATCGATATCGAGGACCCCTGGACGCCCGAGCCCGCGCCGGCGAACGGTAAAAAAATTGCCGTGGTTGGTGGCGGCCCCGCCGGCCTTACCTGCGCCTATTACCTGGTTTTGAAAGGCTACGCCGTGACCCTTTTCGAGAAATCGCCCCGCCTGGGCGGCATGCTGCGCTACGGCATACCCGAATACCGCCTGCCCAAGGAGCTTCTGGACAAGGAAATATCCTGGATCACGAACCTGGGGGTAACGGTAAAAACCAATTCGGCGATGAACCGGGATTTCACCATCGAAAGCCTGAAAGAGCAAGGATTCGATGCCATTTACCTGGCCTTTGGAGCCCAAAAAGCGAAGAACATGCGCCTGCCCGGCGAAGACACCATCGCCGGCGTGATCCCGGGCATTGATTTCCTCTGGCGGCTCCAGGATGCAAAAAAGCCCGAAATTTACGGAAATGTCGTGGTCGTCGGCGGCGGCAATACCGCCATTGATGCCGCCCGCACCGCCAAGAGGCTGGGCGCCGAAAAAGTGACCCTGCTGTACCGTCGCACCCGCAACGAGATGCCGGCCCATCCCATGGAGATCGATGCCGCGCTGGATGAAAAGGTCGAGTTGATCCTGCTCTCCGCGCCTACGGAGCTGGTCCAAGAAAACGGCAGACTGCAGGCCCTGACCTGCATCCGCATGGAGCTGGGCGAAGCCGACGCCAGCGGCCGGCGCAGCCCCGTGCCGATCCCGGGTTCAGAATACCGGCTGCCCTGTGATTTCGTCATTTCGGCCATCGGCCAGGACGTGGACCTGTGCGGCATCGAAAAAGCATCGCAGCTGAAATCCACCCGGCACAATACCCTGGTTTTCAGCGAGGATACTTTTGAAACTTCGCTGCCGGGTGTCTTTACCGGCGGCGACATGGCCACCGGACCGGCCGTGGCCATTGAAGCCATCGCTCATGGAAAGATCGCCGCCAACGCCATTGACCACCATATCCTTTCGGGGAAAGCCAAGGGCAGGGAAAAAGAATTCATCAGCCGCAAGGAGATTTTCGGGGATATTCCCGACAGCGATTTTGACCATTTCGCCAAAATAAGCAAGGAAAAAATGCCCGAGTTGCCCGCCGCCGCGCGGGCGAAGACATTTGCCGAGGTCGAACTGGGCTTCAGCGACAAGCAGGCCGAGAACGAAACCCGGCGCTGCCTGGAATGCGGATGCTCCGCTTATTTCGAGTGCGCCTTGCGCAAGCATGCCGTAGATTTCAAGATCGACCTGAAAAAATTCATCGGCGAAGTGCGCAAGTACGCCGTGGACAAAGCCCACCCCTTCATCACCCTGGACCCCAACAAATGCATCGCCTGCGGCCGCTGCGTGCGCACCTGCTCTGAAATCCTCAAGGTTTCGGCCCTGGGCTTCGTCTACCGCGGCTTCAAGTCGGTGGTCCGCCCCTCCATGGAAAAGAAGCTCCTGGAGACCAACTGCATTTCCTGCGGCAACTGCATCGCCGCTTGCCCCACCGGGGCCATAGCCGAGCACCTGCCTTTCGCCAAGCCGGGGCCATGGGCCGGGAAGAAACATCCCTCCATCTGCCATTTCTGTTCGGTCGGGTGCGTCCTGCAATACAAGGTCTTTGATCCGGATGCATTTTCGGCAGAGGGGGCCGGAGGCGAGACCCACAACAAAGGCTACTTGTGCCACAAGGGCCGCTTCGCCTATCGCTACATGCTGGACGAGCAGCGCCTGCTCAAGCCCATGCTGAAAGGCAAGAAAGGTTTGCAGGAAGCTTCCTGGGACGAAGCCATGGAACAGGCCGCAAAAAAAATAAGATCACTGACAAAAAAGTACGGCCCGGAAGCCGTGGCCGTTTTCGCCTCGCCGCGGCTGGCCAATGAAGAGCTGTACCTGCTGCAAAAATGGGTGCGCACCGGATTCAAGACCAACCAGATCGGCAGCTTTAGTAATTTGTTGAACGGCCGCGACCAGGACGCCCTGGACGAGATGCTCGGCCTGACCGCATCCACGACCACCATGGATGAATTCAACCGCGCCGACGTGATTATGGTCATCAACACCGAATTGACCGAGAACAATTTGGTTGCCGAATTGAAGATCAAGGAAGCCATGAAAAAGGGCGCACGCCTGGTGACCGTCAGTTCATCGGAAAACGCCCTGAGCAAGATCGCCAACCTGCACATTGATCCCAAGCGGGGAACCAACACGATCCTGCTGGCGGGACTGGCCAACGCCTTGATCGCCAGGGAAAAGATCGATCATGATTTCATCGACCGCCGCACCGAGAACTTTTCCCAATACCGGGATTCCATCGCCGCGCTGGACAGCAAGAGGGTCGCCGACGCCACGGGCATCCAAAAGGAAAAATTCGACCGCATCGTGGAAATGATCTCCGCGGCCGTTAATTGGATCGTGGTGTACGGTGTGGACCAGTGTCTGGAAAAATCCAAGGATGACCTGAAGGCCCTGGGCAACCTGCTGCTGCAAAACGGCAAGTGCGGCCAGCCCGGCAACGGCCTGATCCTGATCAGCGACTTCGCCAATTCCCGGGGGCTGCTGGACATGGGGGCCGATCCGCGCTACCTGCCCGGTGCCGTCCGCAGCGGCGATCCGGCTGTAAGCCGTTTCCAGAAAATATGGGACATCGGTTTGGAGCGGATATTTAAACCGGTCGATTTCGCCGAAAGATTCGATAAAGGCAAAATCAAGGCCCTGCTGATATTTGGGGAAAATCCGCTGGCATCGGCGGCAACGGGCAAATGGCTGGCCGCCGTGGAATTCAAGCTGGTTGTGGATTTTTTCATGACCGCCAGCGCCTCCGAAGCCAATGTGGTGCTGCCGGCATCGACGCCGCTGGAAAGCACCGGGACCTATACCGCTTGCGACCGCCGGGTACAACGCAGTCAAGCGATCTTCCCACCCAAAAGCGGATTGCAGAACTGGGAGATTATTTGCCGATTGGCTGAAAAAACAGCACAACCCATGCCGTTTAAATCCACGGATGATATCTTTGGTGAGATCCAGCAGGCCAATCCCTTTTATCATCATATCGAAATGGGGGGGTTCTGGGGAAAAAACCTTTTCCGGGAAAGCTTCCAAACTCCTAACGGCAAGGGAAAATTCCAGCCTCTGACCATCGGAATCACGACCTGCAACCAGGGGAAGCATCCGTTGCTCGCCAGCGAAGACTATATCCAAACTAAAATTAAAAACAAACTGGTGGTATAATATCCCAGTCGTTTTAAAAGGGTTGCCAAGTGAAAAAAAAGATCCAACGCAAAGAATGCATTGAATGCGCTCGGAAACTGGAATACGATCTCAAGGAAAGGATCAAGGAGCTTGAATGCCTGTATATCATCAGTTCCCAGATTGAATCCGGAAAAAGCCTGGGACAAATATTGGAAAACTCGGCGGCATATCTGACCAAGGGGTTTCAATATCCCGAGAGGGCTTGCGCGACGATCGCACTCGATCAAACTCAGTATTCGCCCGGAATGAAACCCTGCAAAGACACCCCGTCATCACTCCAGGCCGATATTACGGTCAACGGCAAGACCAGGGGTTATGTCAAGATCGGCTATATGAAAGAGGGTGATTTTCTTGAGGAAGAAAAAAAACTCATCAAGGAAATCGGCCACATGATTTCCAAAGCCGTTGAAAAGCATGAACTGCAGCTGGAATTGAAAAAATATGTCGGCAACCTGAAGGACCTGGTCAAGGCCAAGACCAAGGAATTGGAAAAATCCACCAAGCGCTTCGAGGACCTTTTCGAGAATGCACCCGACGGGATCGTCATATCCAAACTGAACGGTGACATTCTCAAAGCCAATCGCGCTTTTTACCGGATGCTCCATTACCCCGAAGACGGGTCGGTCAAACTGAATTTTGTCAAAGACAAATTGTATGCCAATATCCCCCGTGTTCGGCCGTTCATCTTCAAAAAGATGAAGGAAAAAGGCTTTCTGGAAGGAATGGAAATGAGCCTCATCGATGCCCGGGGCAACCAGTGTCCGGTAATGGGGTCTTTCATTTATGTGGATTTTGACGGCCGCCGCTGCATCGAAGCGGTATACAAAGACATCCGTTTGCGCAAGGATCTGGAACAAAAACTGATCGAGCAAAATGAGAATCTGGAAAAAATCGTCCAAAAAAGGACCTCGGACCTGGAAAACCAAAAAAACCTTCTGGTCAACAAAAACGAGGAACTGCTGTCATTGACGGAAAAACTAAAAGAAAGCAAGAACAAGCTGCAGACCCTATTTGACGCCATAACCGACCAGGTCATCATGATCGACCGCGACTTCAATATCAAAATGGCCAATCGCAAGGAGGGGGCCGACAGCGGCAAGTGTTTTGCCAAGATTTTCAACTTGCCCCAGCCCTGTGAGAAGTGTCCCGGAGCCATGGTGTTCCAACAGAAAAAATCCATTACCCTGGAAGAAAAATATGGGGAGGAATACTATCTGCTACAGGCTTATCCCATCTTCGATGACGCAGGAGAAGTGGATGGCGTATTGGAATTCTCCCGGCTGATCACCAAGCAAAAAAACATGGAAATGCAGCTGATGCAGACCGACAAACTGGCTTCGCTGGGCCAGCTGGTCTCCGGTATTGCCCACGAGATCAACAATCCCAACACCTTTATCCGCGGCAATGTCTCGATCATCCAGGAAGCCATGAAGGACATATTGCCTATTTTGGACGAATATTCCCGGGATGACCGGAACCTGCAGATCGCCCGCTTGAATTATGAGGTTTTCAAAAGCAACATAATGATTTTGCTGGAAGACATGGCCCAGGGGACCAATCGCATCAAGACGATCGTCGAAGGCCTGCGCAAGTTTGCCAAAAGGGATGATGGGGTATTGAACGATGAGGTGGATCTGAATGAAATCATCCAAAGCTGCCTGCGGCTGGTCGCCAACCAGATCGGCAGAAAAGCCAAGGTGAAACTGCAATTGGACGGGAATATCCCGAAAGTCAAAGGCAATTTTCAGCGCCTGGAGCAGGTGGTCGTCAACATTCTGATCAACGCCTCGCAAGCCATCGAAAAGAAAATGGGCGCCATCGTGATCTCGACCGCACCCATGGAAAAGGAAAACCTGCTGAAAATAAGCGATGACGGCAGAGGAATTGACGGAAAAAACCTGAAGCAGATTTTTGATCCGTTTTTTACGACCAAAAGAAACCAGGGCGGGACCGGACTCGGCCTGTCCATCGCCTATGGGATAATTAAAGAACACAAAGGCCGGATCGAAGTAGAAAGCAAATTAGGCGCAGGCACCACTTTTTCGATATATATTCCGGTGTCGCAAAAGGAAAATCCATGAAGAAAATCCTGGCCATAGACGACGATCAAGCCGTTTTGAACTACCTGAACATCATGCTGCTGCAAACCGGGGCATACGAGGTCTCAACGCAGGTCAACAGCTCCAAAGCGTTTCATGAATTGAAAAACAAAAACTACGACCTGCTGCTTTTGGACATGGACATGCCTGACGTAAGCGGGTTGGACATCCTGAAGCATATTAAAGAAAAAAACATTGACATCGAAACCATCGTGCTGACAGGCGTGGAAGACGTTGAATTGGCTGTTTCGGCAATGAAACTCGGCGCTTTCGACTATCTGACCAAACCGGTCGACAATGACCAGCTGCTGAAGATCATCACGACGGTATTGGAAGGCCGCAGGGACAAAAGCGTTGCGGCAGCGGAAACCATGGTGTCCATGGAGCACTTAAAATTCAAGGACGCCTTCAAGGACATCATCACCCAGAATGAAGAAATGATCCGGATGTTCCAAATGGTCGAAAAAATGGCGCAGCCGGACAACAGCATCCTGATCTGGGGCGAAAGCGGCAGCGGCAAAGAGCTGATCGCCAAGGCCATTCACCATATCAGCAAGCGCCGCAGCGAAAACTTTGTCGCCGTCAATGCCGGCACTTTCGCCAATGAGCTTTTTTCCTCTGAATTCTTTGGCCACAACAAAGGCGCGTTCACCGGGGCCAGTTCAGCCAAAAAGGGATTCCTGGAAGAAGCGGACAAGGGGACGCTTTTTCTCGATGAAATCGGCGAACTGGCATTGCCGATTCAGGTCAAGCTGCTGCGGGTCCTTCAGGAAGGGGAATTTTTCAGGCTGGGCTCGACCAAGAACCAAAAAGTCGACGTCCGCATCATTGCCGCCACCAACAAGGACCTGTTGAGTGAAATGAAAAAGGGAAATTTCCGCAAGGACCTGTTTTACCGCCTGAACATGAGTTCGGTTTACCTGATCCCCCTGCGGGAAAGAAAGGGCGATATCCCGCTTCTGTGCCAGCACTTTTTAAAGAAGTTCAATGAGCAGAACCAGAAAAGTGTCCAGAAAATTTCAGATCCGGCCCTGCGCTTGCTGAACCAGTACGATTATCCCGGAAATGTCCGCGAACTGATGAACATCATCAACAGCGCGATCATCATTGAAAGCGGCAGCGAATTACTCAAAAAATCTCTGCCTCACTATTTTTTGGAAAATTCCAATTTCAAGGAAGATGCGGCCACGGGATTGCCATTGAAATCCTTAAGCGAGATCGAGAAGGATCAAATCAAGAATGTGCTCGCCCATACCAAAGGAAACAAAACCCAGGCCGCAAAAATTCTGGGAATATCCCGGGTCAATCTGCTGGCAAAAATAAAAAAATACCTGCTGCAGCCATAAAAGAATCGCCCGGCCGGTCTTCTCGATTCACTGCCCTTGATCAAGGGCGGCAATGATTTTTAGATATTTGTCGTCAATGGCTTCCCAGGAATAATTTTCCAGAAAAAACTTTTTGCCGTTGGCTCCCAAGCGCTCCCGCAAATCGCCGTCGGCCTGCAGGGTGAGAAAAGCTTCCCTGAACTCATCGTAATTACAGTACCACAATCCGGCCTGGCTGCGCAGGCACTGGCCGCGCAGCACTTCGGTGCGGCCGTTGGCCAAGACCGCTTTGCCAATCGCCCAGGCCTCCAGGGCAACCATGGAAAGCGATTCGAACTGCGAGGGCATGACCAGAAACTCCGCACCCTGCAACAGATCGAATTTTATTTTGTTTTCCTGGAAGCCGACATGGATGATATGGGGATTTTCCGGGATGGGAATGGTGGCTTTGCCGATCAACAGCAACGGTAAGACAGGTTTTCCCTCGGCCAGCAGCCGGAGATAGAAATCGAACAATTCAGGAACGCCCTTGTTTTCATCCAGGCGGCCGATATAAACAAAATACCTGCCCTGGATGCCCAGTCGCGCGCAGGCCCCCTGCGAATCGAATCGATCGGGGATCTCGGAGCCAACGCCGACCACGTCGCCGCAAACCGCCGCATTGCCGGAAATGCGGTTGATCAGCCATTTTTCCTCCCAGGAATTATAGACGATAGCGGCCGGCAAGTTGAAAAAATCCTTGAAAATGCCGAGATAGATCACCGGATCGTGCTCGGCCGTGGGAACCAGAATGGCTTTGCGGCGGAATTTGCTTACCCCGTGAAAAGAATGGTAATAGCGATAGGAAAAAAAAATGAAATAGGCAAACTCCTTTTCGCGCTTTTCCAATTTTTGGATCAATTCAGGGACCAATGGGCCTTCTTCCTCCAGCCAGTTCAATTCATCTTCCAGAAAATGTTCCTCCTCAAAAATATGCTGCTGCATCCTGCCGAAGACCTCCGGGTCCCGCGGCTTCTCCACCGGGAAACGGTAAACCGGGATGCCATGCAATATCTCCAGCCCGCTGCGGTAATGATGGTCCCAGGTAACATAATCGCAAGCGGTGGTGGTGAACACTTCGATCGCAAAATATTTGCTTAGTCTTTCAGCGATCAAACGGGCGTGGTATTCGGCTCCGCCGTTGATCTCCAATCCGTAGCGCTGCACCACAATGGCAATTTTTCTCGGCATGCGGCCATTATAGTATATCCGGCGCGGTTTTCAACATCAGAACGGAATTGCGATTTGAAAACAATCCGTCGATCTGCTAAGTTGTTCTCCAGGATAAAACATGCTCGATCTTTTACTGAAAACAGGCCTGAAAGCGGCACGAGCAGCCGGGGAAGTGATCAGCCGCGATTTTCGACACCTGGCCGGGTCCGACATCCAGGCCAAGGGGAAAAATGATTTTGTCACCCGCGCCGACACAGAGGCCGAGGCGATCCTCAAAGCCGCCATTGCCAATCATTTCCCCGGGCATCGGATCCTGGGAGAAGAAAGCGGGTATTCAGCTCAGGCAAGCGAATATCTCTGGGTAATCGATCCCCTGGACGGCACGACCAATTTCATCCGGGGCATCCCGCACTTCGCCGTGTCCATGGCTTTGCTGAGAGGCGGCAAAGCTGTCTTCGGCTTGATCTATGACCCCCTGTCCAAAGAATGCTTTCACGCTTTTTCAAACCAGGGCGCATTTTTGAATAATGCGCGGATTGCCGTCAGTCGCACCGGAAAACTGAGCTCGGCGCTGGGAGCAACCGGGTTCCCCTTCAAGGCTCCCCAGCTTCTGCAACCCTATGCCAGCGCTTTTAAAATCATGATGTCCAAATGCCAGGACCTGCGGCGCTGCGGTTCGGCCGCGCTGGATCTGGCTTATACGGCCTGCGGGCGCTACGACTTTTTTTGGGAAGCCCATTTGCTGCCCTGGGACTTCATGGCCGGGAAACTCCTGATCGCGGAAGCTGGCGGGGTGTCCGGTGATTTTGCCGGGAGGGAGCTTGCGGTCCAGACAAGCCCGGTCTTGGCGGCCAATCCGGTTCTCTTCCCCAAAATCCTGAAAGTGATCGGCAAATTTTTTAAATCAACCCCGGCCGCGCTTCTCTAAAAGTGCAAGAATCAACGGGCATCGCGGTGAACGGTGCCCGGGGAAAAGGCGGGCAGGCAAACCGCGACATACTCCGCCCCTTCGGGCCCCGGCGTGCTATACTGCACCCATTCATGCCGGTTAATTAAAATCGCTTCTCCGCCCTGGACTTCGAACTCCCCTTCTTTTGTTTTTACATGCAGCATGCCCTTTAAAACCACTGTATATTCATCAAAATCAGGTTTTTGCCCCGGCTCCATCCAGCCCGCAGGGCTGCGCATCAAAGCCACGCTGACTTCCGCAGAACGGGAATTAACCATGCCAAAATATTCTTCAATGATTTTTCCCTTGCTGCCGGCAGCTTGAACGACGGCCGGCTTGTTGATTTTTATCGCCACGCATTCTCCAGAAAGTTTTAATACAGATTTATTTGGCTTCTTGCAGAGCCTTCATGACGGATTGCAATCCGGTGGCCGGTTCAGCGATCGTGTCGCAGACTCCGCCGGTGGTTTTGGCGATTTTGCTGAAGGCGGAATATATATCGCCCGAATTTTCAAAAACAGCGTCCGTTGTTAAATTACTTTTCGACTTGATATAGAGGAAATGCAGGGTCAGCGGGACCTGCTTGAAGAACTCACTCATGGCATCGGCATTGACGGGCGCGTTCAGGTTGTCCGAAGCGAACAGCTCGCTGGATTGCATGGAGTATTCGGGAATTTTGTGCAGTTCGTTCATGGCATCGTGATTGGGAATCGGCCGGGATTCGCGCTCGAACACCAGAATAACGTGGTTTTGCCCGGGTTGGTTGCGAAATAATCCGGCGATCTGACGCAGGGCGGGTTCATTGACTGTTCGCAATTGCTGCAGGTTGACAAGACCCATCCTATAGCGCGTGAACAGGTTGCGCAAACCGTTTACCCCATCTTCCGCATCGTCCGGTGCCCCTGTCCCCAGCACATTGCTGTCAATACTGCGGACAACACCTTCCATGTCCTTGATGATCTGCTGGTAATTCTGCGCGGCGCGGGAAGTATCGCCGCGCAGCTTTTCGTTCATCATGGAAATCAGTTCGGCTTTCGGACGTTTCAATGTGGTCTTGGAGAAACTGTAGAGCCGGACCGGCGAATAAATGATCAGCTGATCGTCCGGCCCCAGCATATCATTGAAAATATACTCAACCGCAGCTTCCACCCCTCTGGCATTGTCGATAAATTCAAACAAAACGACAAAATTCCTTTGGCTGTCAGCGGCCCGCAAGCCCCCGGACCCCGCGGACATGAAAACGACCAATGTGGCCAGGAACAGAATGGAAACAAGTTTGTGTTGCATACTTTCCTCCTTTAAAAACAAAACCAGAAAAACAATAACACAAATCACATAAAAAAGACAATTTTGAATGACCGTGAAGTGTGCCTGCTTTTCTTGGGGATTTGGGGACGGAGCGCGGCTTTGGTTTTACTATTTCCAAATCGTCTTGCCTATCTGCTTTTTACTTTTTTCAATCTGTTCATGAGCTCTCGGAGCGTGCCGATTTTGAACAGGGAAATTTGTCTTGCGACCGGAGATGTGATAATTATACGGCATGAAAAGCAACCATTTCGCCCTGATCATGGCCGGCGGGCAAGGTACCCGTTTCTGGCCCTGGAGCACCGCCGATATGCCCAAGCAATTCCTGGCAGTGGTCGGCGGGCAGCCGCTGATCACCCAGACCTATCGCCGCCTGCGCAAGTTCATCCCGGCCAAGAATATCTTCGTCATCGCCGACAAGAAATACTTGCCGGCTGTCCGGAGATGCCTGCCGGGATTTGCTCGCCGTAATTTCATCGCCGAGCCGGCTCCGCGCAACACGGCCCCTGCCCTCATCCAGGCCAATATCCGCCTCTCGCGCCTCGACCCCAGCGCCAACCTGCTCGTGGTCCCGGCCGACCACTACATCGCCGACGAGAAGACCTTTGCCGGCCAGCTGACCGCCGCCCTCGCGCACGCGGAGAACCGCTGCGTCGTCACCGCCGGCATCAAACCCAGCGAGCCCCACACAGGATATGGCTACATCCATTTCATCGAGAGCAAGCACAAGGGCCAATTCTACCCGATCAAACAGTTCAAAGAAAAACCCGACCACAAAACCGCCTCCGAATACCTGGAAAAAGGCAATTTTTACTGGAATTCTGGCATGTTCATATATAAAATGGCATTTTTCAAGGAATTCTTGAAAAAATACTCCCCATATTACGGAAAACAATACGCAAAACTCGAGAAATCATACAGACAACCCGGGCAGTTTGCCAGGATTTACAAGGCGATCACCCCGGAATCGATCGATTACGCCCTGATGGAAAAACTCCAAGAAGCGGTCATGTTCAAGGCAGAATTCTCGTGGAACGACGTCGGGTCATGGTCATCGGTCTACGAAATGAACGAAAAGGACCCCCAGAACAACGTACGCCGCGGCCGTACCATCGCCATCGATACCCGGGATTCCCTGCTTTTTTCCGGAGAAAAAAAGCCGCTGGCCGTCATAGGACTGGAGCGGATCGCAGTGATCAACACCGGCACCGGCATACTGGTCGCTCCCATTGACAAGCTGCAGCAGGTTAAGCGGGTCATTGACATCCTGAAAAAGGAAAAGAAATAGATCTGACCCGCCCGCCGGCCGATCAGAAGAAAAGAAAGAGCGGCAGCAGGATGAAGAACCAGACGATCCACTTGTCGCTGCGGGACATCTCCAGGTTCTTCCAGCGCCACAGCCCAAAAACCGAAGCGGCCAGAAAAATCAAGGCAAGGAGCACGGCCAGCAGCTTGGCCCAGGGATCGGGGAGTTCGACTCCCACCGCGTTAAAAAGCCATGCCAGGGGGACGGTGACGAACAGCTTCTGGAAATCAAAAAGAAAGAACATCCCGGCATAATAGAAAAAAGCCGCGGCCATGCCTGTCCCGGAAGTGGCGATCAAGATGACGATCAGCGCCAGAGGCAGATAAAAGTAGACAAGGTGGGGGATCTTCTGGGAAGGCGACCCCAGCGCCGGCTTGACGATGAAAGACCCGGGCATCCACCCGCCGGATTTTCCCTTGTTAGCACTTTTATTGCTTAAAAACCGGGCCCAGACCCCGCCGAATATTGACCCGCCGTAGTTCTTGGCCACCGCCTTCTCCCCATGGCGCAGCAGGAAAACCGCGCCCGGGAAAAAAGTGACATGGCTAGCTCCGGCCGGGACCGCAGCCAAAACAGGCCCCAGGTCGAAAAAATTGCCTTCACTGCCGTTGTTCCAGACCATGAAAACCGACTGATGGAACAAATCAAAGTAAGCGAATACGCGGCCGGATGGCGACGCGTTCGGCAGGCGCGGCGCCGCGGCGATCTCCTTCCCATTGAACACGGAAAAGCCCAGGAAAGTATATTCAGGCGTGTGATAGGCCGGCTTTTGCGCAAGCTCCTTACGGATTAAGGTCCAGTTCATGAAGAGATTCAGGAAATGAGCCATGAGCAGGGCAACCAGCAGCAGGGGGAGATGCGCCGACGGCCGCCAGCGCGGCTTTTCTTTCTTCCCCTGGAAGATGGATCCCTGCTCGGGGTTGTCGGTTTTCATTGGCGCCGGCGGAAGCAGAGTGGGCTATAACCCTAAAAGCCCTTTTTTAAAATTTTCGCCGGGTCCCGGCTTTTTGCCGATCCAGCAGGAAAAAAGTGCGTCGGCAAAGGCTTTGTCACCCAGAGTTCCCTTGATTTTTCCCTTGACCTTGACTTCGGTCCCCGAACCGGGCCGGTAGGTGAAAACCAGTTTTTCGCCGTCCTTCAAATCTTCCATCAAGGAGGCCAGGGTATCAAACTGTTTTTTCAATTCCGGCGAATAGCCCGGGGTATTCGCCTTTAAGCCGTCGAACCAGGCTTCATTGATTTTGCCGG
>JADFDP010000064.1 GCA_018262835.1 Candidatus Aminicenantota bacterium | reverse complement strand
GTCGGCGGCGATGGCGGCATACAGGTTGAAGGAGATGTCGCGGCTGAAAGTCACGGCCATTTCCAGCCCGAGCTCGTAGACCAGCTCGCCGACGGCAGCGGCATCCGGGACTACCCAGTTGATGTCGGCATCGTCGCTGGAGCCGGCGTGATGATCGATGTTGACGCAAAAATAACTCTTTAAATGCTTCTGTCCGGTCCTTTCCTCGTTGCCGCCCTCGATCAGGATGACCAGGTCGAAGGCCTGCGGATGGATCTGTCCGGTGCGAATATGTTCGTATCCGGGTAATTTGCTTATGGGATATGGGGCGGGATCCGTATTGAAAAAGCCGGGGTTTTTGCCCATTTGCCTGAGCATGAGATAAAGGGCCAAGCCGCTGCCGATGGAATCGGCGTCGGGGCGGACATGCGAACTGAGGGCAATGGT
Source organism: Candidatus Aminicenantota bacterium (assembly GCA_018262835.1). Classification (GTDB taxonomy): domain Bacteria; phylum Acidobacteriota; class Aminicenantia; order UBA2199; family UBA2199; genus UBA2199. Next base: position 13,476 of record JADFDP010000064.1, on the reverse strand, counting down.
GCTGGCTTGCCTGATCTTTTCAGCTATTCGTACTTTCATGATCTCCTTCTTTTTGCAGGCGGGAGACTTTTTGTTCGAATTCCTGGACTGCATCCCTGACAAATTGGAGCTCGGGCATGTGGCGCAGGATCATTTTCCGGCTCAATTGCCGCTTGATGAATCCCGCGGCGCCGGCTAGTTGTTTCAAAATGTTCTCCTCGGCGCCTGCGGGACAGGCGATGGCCACGGTCGCCTTTTTCAGGTCGCGGCCGAGTTGGACGCGCACGATGCTGACCAGCTTGAAATCCGGATTCAGACTGTCCCGGGTGAGGATCTCGCCCAGGGCCTGATGCAGAGTGCTGGTGAATTTCTCAAGGCGGTATGACATTTTAAAAATACTGGATTTTTATTTTGCTGATCTGCAAAGCGTAGTTCAGGAAAATGAAATCTTCGATCTGCTTGAAAGTGTTTTCCAGGATGGCCCGGTTCGCTCCCAGGGTAACGGCCGACAACTGAGCCTTCTGCCAAAGGTCCTGGTAATCGCTTTCCGCCACGGCGATGTTGAATTTATTTTTCAGCCGTTCCTTCAAGCTGGAAAGCAGCCGCCTTTTTTCCTTCAGGCTGTGAAATTGCTCACTGAACAAATCGATCTCCAGCAGGGCGATGATCACGGGATGACGGATGTTTCATATATTTCCAGGATGTCTCCAATTTCAATGTTGGTGAAGTTCTTGATGCGGATGCCGCACTCGGTCCCGGCCCGGACTTCGGACACTTCGTCCTTGATGCGCTTCAGGGATTCAATCTCGCCGGCGAAAACCAGATCGTCGCCGCGCATGACTTTGATCTTGGATTTGCGGGTGACCTTGCCGTCGCGGACCACGCAGCCGGCCACAATGCCCACCTTGGAGATCTTGAATTTCTGCAGGATCTCCACTTTGCCGACCAGGGTTTCCTGGTATTGGGGGCCGATTTTCCCCTTGACGGCCTTTTCAATGTCCTCGACCAGGTGGTAGATCACGCTGTACAGGCGGATCTCTACTTTCTCCATCTTGGCCATTTGAAGGATCTTTTGCGGCGCTTTGACGTTGAAGCCGAGTATGACCGCTCCGGCGGTGGTCGCCAGCAGGATGTCGCCTTCGGTGATGTTGCCCAGGCCGCTGTGCAGGATTTCGATTTTCAGCTTTTCCTGGCTGAGGCGGTCGAGGATCTGCCCCAGGACTTCAGCCGAACCAAAGTTGTCGGCCTTGACGATCACCGGGAAAACCTGGATCTTGTCCTGTTCCACCATCTGGAATAGGTTCTGCAGGCTCAGTTTCTTTTCGGCCAGGAAATCCTTGTTTTTTGAGGCTTTCTGGTTGATTTGCCGCATTTCTATGATCTTTTTCGCCTTTTCCAGGTCGTCAACGACCTGGAAAATGTCGCCGGCCTGGGGTACGGCTTCGAAACCCATGATCTCGATGGGATCGGGAACCTGGGCGCTGTCCAGCATGTTGCCCATATCGCCGAAAATCGATTTGATCTTGCCCAGGGAGCTGCCGCAGATAAAATAATCCCCTTTTTTCAACTGGCCGTGCTGGATCAGAACCGTACCGATCGGTCCCAGCTGGGGATCGAGCCGAGATTCGATAATGGTGCCGCGAGCCGGGATCTGGGCGTAGGCCTTCAGTTCCTGCATCTGGGCGGTGAGCTGGATCATTTCCAGCAGCGTGTCCAGGTTTTTATTCATTTTAGCTGATATCTCGACGGAAACCACCTTGCCGCCCCAGCTTTCGACCAGGATATTGTGCTTGTTCAGGTCCTGCTTGATCTTTTCGACGTCGGCGCCCTGGATGTCGATCTTGTTGATGGCCACGATCATCGGCACCCCGGCTGCCTTGGCATGGTCGATGGCCTCGACGGTCTGCGGCTGCACGCCGTCATTGGCGGCCACGACCAGGATGACCAGGTCGGTGACCTTGGCGCCCCTGGCCCGCAGGTTGGTGAACGCCTCGTGTCCCGGCGTGTCGATGAAAACGATGGTCCCTTCCGGCGTGCGCAGCTTGTAGGCGCCGATTTTCTGGGTGATGCCGCCGGCTTCCTTTTCGGCGACCCGGGTTTTACGGTAGGTGTCCAGCAGCGTGGTCTTGCCGTGGTCGACATGGCCCATGACCGTGACCACCGGCGGGCGGACGGTCATTTTGCCGCCGCTCTTGGCCACCTGGTTTTGAAAGACAAAGTCCTCGTAGGTGAGGATCTCGACCGCCATTCCGTATTCGGCGCACAATTTTTCGATGTCGGCGCTTTCCATGATCTGGTTGCCCAGGTAGTTCATTTTCATTTGGGCTATCTTGTCTTCAAGAGCTTTCAATTTAACGGTCATTTTTTCGGCGAGTTCCTTGACGGTGCAAAAATCGGTGATCTGGATCTTGGCGGGCAGTGGGGCGGCTTCAACGATTTTTTCCTTTTTGGGCTGCGGGGGAGAGACCGGGCGCGGCTGGGGCCGGCGCGGAGCCTCCGGCATTCTGTGCCTGTAGAAAGGCGCGGAGGCGGGCCTGGCCCCTGCAGGAGGCGCGGCCGGATGGGGTGCAGCTGTCCTGGCCGGAGTTGCCGAGGCAGGCCTGGGTACAGCGGAAACGGTCGGCCTGTCCGCAGGCGGCCTGGCCCCGGCAGGGGACACTGCAGAGGAAGCCGCCTGGTTTTTTTGCGGCGGAGCCACTGGCGCTTTGGCCAAAGGCATTTCGGGAGCCCTGGCCGTCGGCTCCGTCGGGGCAGCTTTTTTCTCCGGGATGATCGTTCTGTCCCCTTTGGGGGAAGAGACGACCGCCGGCGAAGCGGGCTTTGCCCCTGAAGTTGCCGCGGTGGGTTTTTCAGTAATTTTTTTCTCGGGAACTTTTTTATCGCTTGTTTTTTTGCTGATTTCTTTTTTCTCGGGCGCCGTCGCCTTTTTCTCGGGAGCAGCCGATTTTTTTGCGGCTGGCAGCTTTGCTGCTGCGGGCGCCTTGCCCCCTTTTGGAGAGGTGTGCCCTTGAGGGGTGAAGGTCGCCGGGGGCGGGGCCGCCGGCTTGCCCGCCGTTTTGGTGGTAGCTTTGCCGGTTACGCCCTTGGCGAGCTCTGCCTCCAGAGCGCTGATCTTTTTCTGATTGCCTGACAATTCGCGCAGGGATTCGAGCTGATCGACCGTGATGACCGAAGAATGGGATTTGACCGGCAGGCTTATTTTTTCCAGAAAGAACATGGCCAGTTTATTCGCTATTTTGAATTGCTTGGTGGCTTCATGAAGCTTGATGGTCGTAGACATATTCCCGCCCTCCTATTGTTTGGTTTGCTTCTCTTCGAACAGTTCGCTCTTGCGGTTGGCGATCTGGATATCCCACTGGGTCAGTTTGGAAGCAAGTTTGATATTGACCCCTTTCTTGCCGATGGCCGCCGACAAAGTTTCATCCTTGACGGTCACCTCAGCCACGTGATTGACAGGATCGACCAGGTGCACCTTGACGACTTCGGCCGGCGTCAGGGCCGAGGCAATGAACCTTTCCGGGGCGCTGCTCCAGGCGATGACGTCGATGCGTTCGCCCCGCAGTTCCTTGGTGATGGCCAGGACTCGATTGCCGTTCATGCCCACGATGGCCCCGACCGGATCGATGGCCTTGTCGGTCGAATACACCGCCACCTTGGATTTGATCCCGGGTTCCCGGGAAATGGCGAATATCCTGACGATGTTTTCGGCGACCTCCGGCACTTCCTTCTTGATCAGCTCGGCCACGAAATCGTTCATGTAGCGGGTGGCCAGTACCAGGGGGCCCTTGCCCTCGGAGAAGACCCTTTTGATCAGGAACTTGATAATCTCACCGCGCCGGAAATTGTCCTTGGGAGAAAGCTCCTTGGGGGGGAGGATGGCTTCGCCCCATTCCAGGCCCAGGATGATGTTGTTGTTCTCGATGCGGCGGATTTCGCCCGACATCAGCGTGCCGGCCAGCGGGAAGTATTTTTCGTAGATATTGTCCTGCTCGGCCTTGAGGATTTTCTGCATGATGATCTGCTTGGCCGACTGGGCGGCGATGCGCCCCAGGGTTTCTCCCGGCAGGCAGATCTTGATGACGTCGCCTTCGCGTGCTTTGGAATCGTATTTCAGGGCATCCTTCCAGTGGATCTCGGCCAGGGGGTCGGAGACCTCCTTGACCACCAGCTTGCTGACAAAAACCTCGATGACGCCTTTGCTCTCGTCTATCTCGATCTGGATGGTGGCGTCAGGGTCAAAATATTTCTTGGATACGGTCAGCAGCGCTTCTTTGATGGCAGAAAAAAAGATGTCGGGATTGATGCCGCGCTCCCGGCTGATCTGCTTGATGCTTTTCAACAATTCTTCTGCCATTGAATTTCCTCAGTCTGCTCATATTTTAACGGCTTATTATAATGGATATTTCGCCAAAAAGCAAATTCACGGCCGGGCAGGCTCAAATCCGCCGGTCAGCGGGGGCGGGTCAAGATGTTTTTTTATTGTGGGTATTGACTTTCGGTTGCTTTTGAGGTAAATTCACCTTTGTCATTTAGGAGGAATAAAAAATGAACAAGAATGAAATCGCCCAGCTGATGGTAAAAGATTCCAGTATTATCAAGAGCAACGCGCTCAAGGTCATCGATACTCTGGTTACGGTGGTTGGTGATGTGCTGAAAAAGAAGCAGGGCAAAGTGACATTGGTCGGGTTTGGAACCTTCAAGGTGATCGATAAGAAAGCCAAAGTGGGCAGAAACCCCAAGACTGGCGCCAAGATCAATATTCCCAAGAAAAGAGTTCCCAAATTCGTGGCCGGCAAAGAACTGAAGGCGTTGGTCAAATAGGCGGGGAATATACAGGCGCGTAGCCCAGTTGGTTAGAGCGCTACCTTGACACGGTAGAGGTCGGCGGTTCGAGCCCGCCCGCGCCTATTTTATACATGGAAAAAGAAAAGGCGATTTTGCTTAAAATAAATGGCGAGCTGAAGGAGATCGGTGCGCCAACCGCGCCCGGTGCCTCCGTAGAAGAGATTTTTCCCCATTCGCCGGAAGCCCTGGAAATCTATCGCCACTCCTGCGCCCACCTCCTGGCGCAGGCCGTGCTCGAATTGTTCCCGGGGACGCAGTACGGTGTCGGCCCGGCCGTGGAAAACGGTTTTTATTACGATTTCCTGACCGCCCGGCCTTTCAGCGAGGACGATCTGGCCGAAATCTCCAAGAAGATGGCGCATTTGGCCAGGCAGAATCAGCCGATCCGCAGGGAGATCTGGACGAAAGACCAGGCCAGGGAATATTTCCGTGAGCGCCGGCAGTCATTGAAGGTGGAGCTGCTGGAAGAAAAAGTCAGCGGTGACGAGGTTTCCATTTTCAAGCAGGGAGATTTCGTCGACCTGTGCCGCGGCCCGCATCTGCCCTCGACCGGGTGGCTTCAGCATTTCAAGCTGCTCAGCGTGGCGGCCGCGTACTGGAAAGGCGATGAAAAGAGCCATTCGCTCCAGCGCATCTACGGCACGGTTTTTGCCGACGCCGAAGGCTTGAACGAGCACCTGCGGTTTCTGAAGGAAGCCCGGGAACGCGATCACCGGCTGCTGGGCAAAGCACTGGACCTTTTCTCGCTTCAGGAAGAAGCGGGCCCGGGGCTGGTGTATTGGCATCCGCGCGGGGCGCGCATCCGCCATGTGATCGAGTCCTACTGGAAGCAGCGGCATTACGAAGGCGGGTACGAACTTCTTTATACGCCGCACATCGGCCGCGAGTGGCTGTGGCAGACTTCGGGTCACCTGGATTTTTACAAGGATTCCATGTACGCGCCCATGGCCATCGACGAGATGAACTATTACCTGAAGCCGATGAACTGCCCGTTCCATATCATGGTCTACAAGTCCAGCCAGCGCTCCTACCGTGACCTGCCCCTGCGCTGGGCCGAACTGGGGACGGTTTACCGCTACGAGCGCAGCGGCACGCTGCACGGGCTTTTGCGCGTGCGCGGCTTCACCCAGGACGACGCCCATATCATCTGCACCCCCGAGCAGATTGATGACGAAATCCTGCGCACGCTCGATTTCTCGCTCGACCTGCTCAAATCGTTCGGCTTCAGCGAATTCAAGATCGAGCTTTCGGTCCGCGACCCGCAGATCACCGGCAAGTACGCCGGCAGCGACGAAATGTGGGTCCAGGCCGAAGCGTCTCTGGTCAAGGCCCTGACGGTCCGCCAGCTGCCGTACCAGCGCATGGAGGGCGAGGCCGTTTTCTACGGTCCCAAGATCGACATCAAGATCAAGGATGCCCTGGGCCGCTTCTGGCAGTGCACCACCATCCAGTTCGATTTCAACATGTCGGCGCGCTTCGCCATGAAGTACATCGGTCCCGACGGCGCCGCCCACCAGCCCTACATGGTGCACCGGGCCCTGCTCGGTTCCCTGGAGCGTTTTTTTGGCGTGCTGATCGAGCACTACCGGGGCTTTTTCCCGCTGTGGCTGGCGCCGGTGCAGGCCCTCATCGCCCCGCTCAACGACGATTGCCTGCCGTACGCCCGGCGGGTGCTCGAGACGCTGCGCGCCGGCGGCCTGCGCGTGGAACTCGATGCGCGCGCCGAGGGCGTGAACCGCAAGATCCGCGACGCCGAAATGATGAAAATCCCGTATATCATCGTGCTCGGTGCCCAGGAGCAGAAGGAGGAGAACATTTCTTACCGAATTCACAAAAAAGGAGACCAAGGCAAGATCGGCTTGCCCGAATTCATGCAAAAAGTTAAAATCAAAATCGAGGCAAAGAGCTTAAATTATGAGATTCAGTAAACCCATCCCCAACAAGAAAAGAAATCCCCACCGGATCAACGAAGAGATCCCGGCCCAGGAAGTCCGCCTGATCGATGAAGAGAAAAATCAGGTCGGGATTGTCCCCATCGTCCAGGCCCTGGCGCTGGCCAGGGAAAAAGAACTGGACCTGGTCGAGATCTCTCCGGAAGCCAAGCCGCCGGTCTGCCGGATCCTGGACTACGGGAAGTTTCTCTATTCACTGCAGAAAAAGGCCCATGAAGCCCAGCGCCACCAGCGCAAGGTGCTGATCAAGGAGATCAAGTTCACCCCGGTGATCGGCGAGCACGACGTGGAAGTCAAACTGAAAAAGATCAGGGAATTCCTGGCCGAAGGCAACAAGGTCAAGGTGACGGTCTGGCTCAAAGGGCGCCAGAAAAGAAAGCCGGAAATGCTCGAAGTGATGGTCAACCGCATCATGGAAATTTTGAAGGAAATGTCGGAGATCGAATCGCCTCCCAAGCGGGAGGGTTTTTTCTGTCATATCATGATTGGAGCGAAAAAAGGAGGAAAGGATGCCAAAACTAAAAACCCATAAAGGTGCCAGCAAGCGGTTGCGAGTGACCGCCACTGGAAAAATCAAGCGCAGCAAGGCTTTCGGTTCGCATTTGCTGACCAAGAAGAGTTCCAAGCGCAAGCGCAATCTGAAGAAATCCACGCTGGTGGTCAAATCGGAATTCAAGAAAATGAAAGAAATGCTGCCGTATTCAAAATAGGAGGGCACAATGCCGCGAGTTACCAGAGGAAACAAAAAACTTTTACGCCGCAAGAAAATACTGGCCCAGGCCAAGGGCTTTTGGGGCGCCAAACGCAAGAACTACCGTTCGGCCAAGGAATCGGTGGAACGGGCAATGGTCTATGCCTACCGCGACCGGCGCAACCGCAAGAGGGATTTCCGCACCCTGTGGAATGTCCGCATCAATGCCGCCATCCGTGAGTTCGGCATGAGCTACTCGGTGTTCATCTGCAAGTTGAAAAAAGCCAATATCCGGCTGAACCGCAAAATGCTGTCCAACCTGGCCGCCACCGAACCCGAAACGTTCAAGTCCATTGTCGAAAAAGCCAAATCAGTGGCATGATCGATGAACTCAAAAAAGAGATTGAAGAAGTCAGACAGTCTTTTTTAAATGAAATAGCGCAAATTCAATCTCCCGACAAGCTGGCCGCCCTGAAAGAGCGGTACCTTAGCCGCAAAAAAGGAGCAGTCAGCCAATTCCTTTTGCGGCTCAGGGAATTCCCCCCCCGGGAAAAACCCGCGGCCGGCCAGCTGATCAACCAGCTCAAGGCGACGATCGAAACCGAACTGGCCGGACGCGAAGCGAGCATCGGTACCGCCAGCGGTCCCGAAGCGCCTTGGTCCGATCCTTCCCTGCCCGCTTCCGATCTTCCCGTCGGCCGTTTCCATCTCATCGCCGATATTCAGCGCCAGATCGAGGACCTGTTCCTCAACCTCGGCTACGAGATCGCTGTCGGGCCCGAAGTCGAACTGGAGGACTACAATTTCACCAAGCTGAACATCCCCGAGTTCCACCCTGCCCGCGACGAGCAGGACACGTTCTTCCTGGACGGATTCGACGACATGGTGCTGCGCACGCATACCTCGCCGATGCAGGTCCGCTACATGCTCGCGCACCGACCGCCGCTCAAGATCATTTCTCCGGGCAAGGCCTTCCGCAAGGACGACCCCGACGCCACCCACTCCCCCTGCTTTCACCAGGTGGAGGGCCTGCTGGTGGACCGCGGCATTAATTTTTCCCACCTGAAAGGGACGCTGGAACTTTTTCTCCGTTCTTTTTTCGGCTCCGGCCTGAACTTGCGCTTCCGGCCGGGCTATTTCCCTTTCACCGAGCCTTCGGCCGAAGTGGATATCAGTTGCTTCATGTGCTCCCCCGCGGGGACATCGGGCGCTGGAGCGGCCTCGGGGCCAAATCCCGATTGCCGCGTCTGCAAGGGCAGCGGCTGGCTGGAGATCCTGGGCAGCGGCATGGTCCATCCCCAGGTGCTGCTCAACTGCGGCATCGATCCCGAGACCTATTCCGGATTCGCCTTCGGCGTCGGCATCGAGCGCCTGGCCATGATCAAGTTCGGCGTCCCGGACCTGCGCCTGCTCTATGAGAACGACCTGCGCCTGCTGGGACAGTTCGGGTGATGGCATGAAGATCAACGTCGCCTACCTGAAAAAGTTCGTCGCTTTTGACCTGGAGGACCCGGCTCTGAAGGAGCTCCTGGCCGGCATCGGCCTGGAAGTGGCCGAGGCCCTGACCGTGGACGGCCAGACCGTCCTGGATATCGAGATCACTCCCAACCGTCCCGACTGGCTCTCCCACTACGGCGTGGCCCGGGAAATCGCGGCCGCGAACGGGCAGGCGCGCTTCCTGCCCCTGGACGTCAACGGCGTGGCCCTGGTCCCTCAAGGGGACGCCGCGGCTGCGCCGACGGCAGCCGCACCTGCGACCGGTTTCTCCATCGCCATTGAAGACGCCTCCGACTGCTGGCGTTATTCGGGCGCCATTGTCCGTGATGTCCGCGTGGGGGAGTCGGACCCCGCCGTGCAAAAGCTGCTGATCAGCCTGGGTTTGCGGCCGATCAACAATATCGTCGACGTTTCCAACCTGGTGATGATGACCTGCGGCCAGCCCCTGCACATCTTTGACCTCGAGCAGCTGCAGGGTGGACAGATCCGCGTGCGCCGCGCCCGGAAGAACGAAAAGATACGCTTGCTGGATGAACGGGAAGTCGCCCTGGATGAAAATTTTCTCCTGATCGCCGATGCTTCCCGGCCCCTGGCCCTGGCCGGCATCATGGGCGGGCTGGATTCCGGCATCACGTCCAAGACCCGTCATATTTTCATCGAAAGCGCCTGCTTCAACCCGGTGGTCATCCGCCGCGCTGCGCGCCTCCTGGGATTCAAGACCGATGCCAGTTTCCGTTTTGAAAGGGGCATGGATGTCGAGGCCACCATCCCGGCCTTGAAAATGTCCCTGCTCATGCTCGGGCAAACGCAGCCGCCCTCTTTTTTCCAAGACGTCTATCCGCGACCGCTGACGCCCACGGTGGTGCCGCTGGAAAAGGACTACCCCGGCCGGCTGGCCGGCATCGCGATCACACCCGAAACCAGCGCCGCCATCCTGCAGCGCCTGGGCTTTCAACTGCAGGACCAGGGCAGCCGCTGGCAGGTGCAGGTGCCCAGCCATCGTGTCGACGTCTCCTGCAAGCAGGACCTGGTCGAAGAGATCATCCGCATCCACGGCTACAAACATTTGCAGGCCGATATCCCGCTGTCGGCCAATCCGCTTTTGCGCATCGACCGCGAACGGGAGATCGCCCTGCGCTTGAAAAACCAGCTGGCGGATGTCGGCTTCAACGAAGTGATCAATTATGTTTTTCAGAGCCCGGAAGAAAATGCGCTGTTCGACCCGCAGCCGCAGCCTCTGACCCTGAAGAATCCTTTGGGGAAAGATTTTTCCGTAATGAAGAATTCCCTGCTGGCCGGCCTGCTGAAGAATACCGCCTTGAACGCCAACCAGAACTGGGAAAAGGTAGCCCTGTTTGAGATCGGCAACATATTCGGCCGGCACCAGGGCAAGATCCGCGAAGAAAAAAAACTGGCCATCAGCGTCTATGGCCTGCAGCAGAAAAAGGACTGGCGCAGCCCGGAAGCGATGTTTGATTTTTCTTATTTCAAGTCCCTGCTGGCCATGCTGGGCAAACGCCTGCGCCTGGATTTCGCCTTTAGAAAATCGACGCATCCGGCCTATGCCGGTCCCTGCTGTTTTGTCATCGAATGGAACGGCCGGCCGTGCGGCAGGTGCGGCGAAGTGGTTCCTGAGTTCTGCCGTTACTTCAAGCTGGACCATCCGGTCTTCGCCGCTGAAATCGACCTGGCGCTTCTGTTCCGGGAAGTGAAGGAGAATCGCTTTCAAATGTGGAAACGGTTCCCGGCCGTCAGGCGCGATTTCACTTTCCTGATGGCCAAGACCGTCAGCTTTGAGGAGTTGAGAGCTTGCCTCGAGCGTCTGCGGCCCGAGGCCCTTGAAAGTTTTGAGCTGACCGATGTTTTCCAGGGAGCATCCGTTCCCGCCGACAAGGTCAGCTTTTCCATGGGGTTCACCTACCGGGCCCAGGACCGCACCCTGACCGGAGACGAGGTGAACGGCATCCACCTGGAGTTTACCGGGAAATTGGTGGAGCAGCTGCATTTAATTCAAAGATAAGGAGCACAAAATGGGTTTCAAAGAGTTCGATAAACTTGAAGAAAAGATCAACCGGCTGATCGCCGGAATGAAAGCCCTCCGGGATGAAAACCAGAAACTGAAAAAGGAATTGCAGGAAATCAAGCACGATTCTTCCCAGCGCGACAGCGAAAAAAGCGAGATCCGCAAAAAGATCGCCTCGCTGATCGACCTGGTCGATTCGATCGGGGAATAATGTCCAGAGAAATTGAAGTCCAGATCACCGGCAAGAAGTTCGTCTTTCAGCTGGCCGACGATGTCCAGCCCGAGGAATTCCTGCAGGTGGTCGAATACGTGGAAAATAAGATCAATAAAATCAAAACCAGGATGAACGAATTGGACGCCCAGAAATTGGGATTGTTAACTTCGATAAACATCGCCCAGGACCTGTTTTCCTTGAAAAAGGAGAATGAGAAACTGGCGCAGATACTCGGGAGAATCGACACGCTGTTGTCGCCTGAAAGTGAGGATGGAAAGTTAACTGTCAGTTTGTCATCCTGAAAAAGGAGGAAGACAATGTCCGAGATCGCTTTTTTGCTGATCGGCATCTTGCTGGGCGGCGGTGCGATATTTTCATTGAAAAAAAAGATCTTTGCCGGCGAATACAAGAAAGTCCAGGCCCACAAAAATCAAATCGAGGCCAGGAACCTGGAAGAACTGGAGCGGACCAAGAAACAGTCCCTGCTGGAATTGAAGGAAGAATTCGCCGAATGGAAAAACGAGTACAACCGCCGGCACAACGAAAAGATCAACCGCCTGAACGTCATGGAAAAGCGCCTGATCCTGAAGGAAGAAAACCTGGACAAGCGCTATACCAACCTGGACAACAAGGAAAAGGAATTAAAGAAAAAGGAAAGGGACCTGGCCATTCAGGAAGAGGAAATCGCGGCCGTGAAAAGCAGCGTCAACAAACTCCATGAAGAGCAGCGGCTGAAGCTGGAAAAAATTTCCGGCCTGACCGTCCAGGAGGCCAAGGAACTGATCATCAAGCAGTATGAAGGCGAAGCCAGGCTGGAATCGGCTCAGAAGCTGAAGCTGATCGAGGAGGAGCTGAAGGAAAAGAGCCAGCAAATGGCCAAGGAAGTCATATCCAACGCCGTGCAGCGCATCGCCACGGAGCATGTGGTTTCCTCATCGGTCACGGTCATCGATCTGCCTTCGGATGAAATGAAGGGCCGCATCATCGGCCGTGAGGGCCGGAATATCCGCGCTCTGGAGAACGCCACCGGCGTCGATTTCATCGTGGATGACACCCCGGAAGCGATCCTGGTCTCCTCCTTCGATCCCATCCGCCGCGAGATGGCCAAGCAGGCCATTGAGACGCTGATCGCCGACGGGCGCATCCATCCGGCGCGCATCGAGGAGATCGTCGACCGCATCAAGGGCAATTTCGACACCTACCTGCGCAAGCAGGGCGAAGCCGCGGTCACTGAACTCGGCATCCGGGACCTGAACCCTGAACTGTACTTTTACCTGGGCAAATTGAAATTCAGGACTTCCTACGGCCAGAATGTATTGGAGCATTCCAAGGATGTGGCCATGATCGCCGCCATGCTGGCCCGCGAGATCGGGGTCAATGTCAATCTCTGCAAGCGGGCCGGCCTGCTGCACGATGTGGGCAAGGCCATTGATCGCGAAACCGAAGGCACCCACACGTCACTGTCGGTGGACCTGACCAAGAAGTTCGGCGAATCCGCCGCGGTCCAGGACGCCATCGCCTCGCACCACATGGATACCGAGTTCACTTCCATCGAAGCGGTCCTGATCCAGGCCGCGGACAGCATTTCCGCCGCCCGGCCCGGGGCCAGACGCGAGATCCTGGAAACCTACATCAAGAGGCTGGAGAAGCTGGAAGAACTGAGCAAGTCCTTTGCGGGAGTGACCAAGGCCTTCGCCCTGCAGGCCGGGCGCGAAGTCCGCGTCATCGTCAACGCCAACGAGCTGGATGACAACCGCACCTTCCTGATCTGCAAGGACATCGCCAAGAAGATCCAGGAAGAGATGGAATATCCCGGGCAGATCAAGGTTTCCGTGATCAGGGAAGTGCGGGCCATCGAATATGCCAAGTAAGAAAGTCAGGCTCATTCTGATCGGCGACGTGGTCGGCCGCTACGGCCGCAAGTTCGTCCAGGCGGTCCTGCCGCTGATCAAGGACAAGTTCCATCCCGACGTGGTGATCGCCAACGGCGAAAACTCGGCCGGCGGCCTGGGGGTCATTCGCCGCACGGCCGATGAGCTTTTCGAATCCGGGGTCAATGTCCTGACCGGGGGCAACCATATCTGGGACAAGAAGGAGGCGCTTGACCTGCTCAAAAGCGAAAGGCGGGTGCTCAAGCCCCTGAATTTCCATGTTTCGACTCCGGGCAACGGCTCCATGGTCTATAAGACCGCCGCCGGCCACCCGGTGGTGATCGTCAGCCTGCAGGGGCGGGTGTTCATGGAGCCGGTGGTGGACAACCCGTTCACGGCCATGG
>JADFDP010000063.1 GCA_018262835.1 Candidatus Aminicenantota bacterium | reverse complement strand
CAAGCTGCGCCAGCACAAAGTCAACATCGAAGTGGAAAAACTGAACAAGAACGAATGGCTGGGCATCCTCCTTTCCTGGGCCCCATTCGTGATCATCATCGTTTTCTGGGTCATGATCATGCGCCAGCAGGGCGGCAACAAGGCCTTCACCTTCGGAAAAAGCAAGGCCCGCATGTTCACAGGCGACCGCAACAAATTCACTTTCAAGGACGTGGCCGGGGTCGAGGAAGCCAAGGAGGAGCTGGAAGAGATCATTGAATTCCTCAAGGAACCAAAGAAATTCCAGCGCCTGGGCGGCAAGATCCCCAAGGGCGTGCTGCTCATCGGACCTCCCGGCACCGGCAAGACCCTCCTGGCCAAGGCCATTGCCGGGGAGGCCAACGTTCCTTTTTTCTCCATTTCCGGTTCCGATTTTGTCGAGCTTTTTGTGGGCGTGGGGGCTTCCCGGGTGCGCGACCTGTTCGACGAAGGCAAAAAACACGCTCCCTGCATGATATTTATCGATGAAATCGATGCCGTGGGCCGTCAACGAGGCACCGGCCTGGGCGGCGGCCACGATGAACGCGAGCAGACCCTGAACCAGCTGTTGGTGGAAATGGACGGCTTTGACGCCAACGAAGGGGTGATCATCATCGCCGCCACCAACCGCCCCGACATTCTCGACTCGGCCCTGCTGCGTCCTGGGCGCTTTGACCGCCGCATCGTCGTTTCCATCCCCGACGTCAAAGGCCGCGAAGAGATCCTCAAGGTGCACACCCGCAATACGCCTTTGGCAAAAGACGTCGACCTGCAGATACTGGCCCGCTCCACTCCGGGTTTCACCGGCGCCGATATTGCCAACATGGTCAACGAGGCCGCCCTCTTCGCCTCGCGCAACGGTAAAAAAAGCATCAACCAGGAAGATTTCGAATACGCCAAGGACAAGGTATTGATGGGCAGCGAAAGAAAAAGCATGATCATTTCCGAAGAAGAAAAGCGGATCACCGCTTACCATGAAGCCGGACACGCCCTGATCGCCTCCCTGGAAAAGGAAGCCGACCCCCTGCACAAGGTTTCCATCATTCCCCGCGGCATGGCCCTGGGCCAGACCCAGCAGCTGCCGCTCAACGACAAGTACACCTATTCCAAAACCTACCTGAACGCCCAGTTGTCGGTGCTTTTGGCCGGACGCATCTCGGAGGAGACCTTCCTCAACATGACCACCACCGGCGCCGGCAACGATTTCGAAAAGGCCACCTCCATCGCCCGCAAAATGGTCTGCGAGTGGGGCATGTCGGCCATGGGACCGATCACCTTCGCCAAAAAGGAAGACATGATCTTCCTGGGCCGCGACCTGATGTCCCACAATGAATACTCCGAAGAGACCTCACAGATGATCGATACCGAGATCAAGAAAATCATCGACCAAGCCTATGCCAATTCCAAGAGGATCATTCTGGAAAACCGAGAAAAACTGGAGACCATCGCCTTGGGACTGCTGGAAAAGGAGTCCCTGACCTCTGATGACATCGCCTCCATCCTGGGCACCCAGAAAAAGCCCGACCCCCTGCAGCCGAAAAAAAGAAAGCCCCGGAACGGAAACAGCCAGCCAGACCAAATATAGATGATCATTGAAAATATCATTAATGCCTTCGCCAAATTCAATATCCGCGACATTCTCGATATTTTCCTGATCTTCCTGCTGATCTACTACCTGTTGCTGCTGATCAAGGGGACCAAATCATACCAGATGGCGCTGGGCCTGATGCTGATCGGCTTTTTCGCCCTGGTCTCCGGCCTGCTCAAGCTCACTGCTTTCGCCTTTATATTGAACAACTTCTTCACCTACCTGGTTTTTGCCATCATCGTTCTGTTCCAGGGCGAATTCCGCAAGATACTGGCTGAGATCGGCGGCAAGCTTAAAACCAAATTCATCCCCACCGACATTTCGCGCATCCGCGACGAGATCGTCAACGCCGTGGTGGCCATGGCGCTGGGCAGGATCGGCGCCTTGATCGCCGTGGAAAGGGAGATCAAGCTGAAATCCTATATCGACAAGCACATCAAGATCGACGCGCTGATCTCCAAGGACATGCTGCTGACCATTTTTTCTCCCAACACGCCGCTGCACGACGGGGCGGTGATCCTCTCTGAAGGCCGGATCGCCGCCGCCAATTGTTTTTTCCCTTACCCGCCGCTTTTGGAATTGACGCCGGCCGGAGGCCGGCACCTGGCCGCCATCGGCATCAGCCAGGAAACCGACTGCGTGGTCATCGTCGTATCCGAGCAAACCGGGAAGATCTCCCTGGCCGTCAAGGGTGAACTGATCCGCGGCCTGGACCGTGAAGGCCTGAAAAACAGGCTGAAATTTCTGAAGATCTAACATGCCGGAAAATCTAAAAAAACTCATTTTGAACAACTGGGGTCTGAAGACCAGCGCCCTGGTCCTGGCCGTGCTGGTTTGGGCCATCATCTGCGGCCGGGAAAGGATCTTTTCGGAAAAAACACTGAAAATTCCCGTGGAAATATTCAATGTATCCGACAACGTGGAAGTGGTCAACCTGCGCCCGGAAGAAGTGACGGTTTCACTCAAAGGCGCCAGCAAATTCGTTGCCGCCGTCACGACAGAAAGCCACCCCATCAAGATCGATCTGAAAAACATCAAGGAAAGCAGCAAACTGAACTATTTCGCCGAGGATTATCTGGAAATTCCCGCCGGCGTTCAGCTCGTTTCCATCCATCCGAAAATGATCGAGGTTTACGTCGAGGAGTTCGCCACCCGCGAAGTGCCGGTGAAGATCCGTTTCCGCGGCCGGTTGAAGGCACCGCTGATACTCAAAGAGGC
This sequence comes from Candidatus Aminicenantota bacterium, assembly GCA_018262835.1. Classification (GTDB taxonomy): domain Bacteria; phylum Acidobacteriota; class Aminicenantia; order UBA2199; family UBA2199; genus UBA2199. The sequence goes on along the minus strand of JADFDP010000063.1, from coordinate 11,538 downwards.
CCGGATCATCCCCGACCGGGTCACGGTCATGGGCTACAAGTCGCAGATCAACAAAACCGACGTGGTCTTTACCGAAGAAGTGGACCTGAATGAGATCGGGCAAAGCCTGACCCGCCGCATCGCCCTGAAACAAACCCAGGACATTTTAAAATTCAGGGATTACCGTGACGTGGAACTCCAGCTGGAAATTGAAGATCGCAGTGCGAAAAAATGAAAGACAATCTTTTTGGTACCGACGGAATCCGCGCCGTGGCGGGAACCTTTCCGCTGGACGAGACTTCACTTCTCAAGTTGGGCTCGGTGATCGCGCGCCTGATCCCCGATCCCGCCATCCTCATCGCCCGTGACACCCGCGCCTCGGGCGCGGACATCGAAGCGCAGCTGAGCCGCGGCCTGGGCCGGCGCACCCGCATCGTTTCCGCCGGCGTCCTGCCCACCCCTGGGTTGGCTTACCTGACCCGGAGGCTCCATTTTGACTTCGGCATCATGGTCTCCGCGTCGCACAATCCCTACCGTGACAACGGCATCAAAATTTTCAACCGTCACGGAGAAAAAATTTCCGAACTCATGGAAAACAGGATCAGCGCTGATTTCAGGGCAAGACCCAAAGCGGTCTCCGCCCGACCGCAGGAGATTGCCGCTGTCCCGGACCGTGATTATCAGGATTTTCTTTATGAAAACGGGCGGGAACTGGCCGGACAAAAAATAAAAATCGCCGTAGACTGCGCCAATGGGGCTGCAGCCTCGATCACCGCCCCGCTTTGCCGCCGCCTGGGATTGAATGCCGCTGTTGGCCACGCCCGGCCCGACGGCGTGAACATCAACGCCGGTTGCGGTTCGACCTTCCCGTGGGCCCTGAAAAAGCTGGTGGCCGATGAAAAAGCCGACCTGGGCATGGCCTTTGACGGCGATGCCGACCGCGTGGTCTTCTCGGACCGCTGCGGAAATATTATGGAAGGCGACCATGCCCTCTACCTCATCGCCCGTTACCTGAACCAGGTCGAGCCGCGCTTCAACCGCAAAGTGGTCGGCACGGTCATGGGCAACCTGGGACTGGAAAAAGCGCTGAACGCCATGGGGATCGAATTCCTGCGCGCCGGCGTCGGCGATAAGCATGTGTACCGGCTGATGAAAAAATGCGGCGCCATTTTAGGGGGAGAGCCCTCAGGGCACGTTATTTTACGGCAGCGGCAGACGACAGGAGACGGTTTTTTGACCGCGCTTTTTTTTATGAAAGCGCTGTTTTTTTTCCATGGCGGCGCCGGCGAGATATTCGACCCGCTGCATTTGTTTCCCCAGCAGACGGTCAATATCCGCATCCAGCGAAAAAAAGACCTGAAAAACTGGAAAGCGCTCAATCAGGCTGCTGGAGAATTTGAGAAAAAAAACGGCGGGCAAGCGCGACTGCTGATCCGTTATTCCGGGACCGAACCCAAGCTGCGCATCATGATGGAAGCCCGGGATCGGGGCATCATCGATAAAAATATGCCGGTTTTCCAGTCATTGGTAGAAAATGAAATCGGAGAGCAACATGAAACTTAGCGTCAACATCGATCACATTGCCACCCTGCGCCAGGCCCGGATGACCAACGAACCGGACCCGGTCTACGCGGCGGCGCTGGCTGAAATGGGCGGTGCCGATGGCATCACGGTGCACCTGCGCCAGGACCGCCGGCACATCCAGGAAAGGGATGTCGAGATCCTGCGCCGGGTGATCAAAAGCAAATTGAACATGGAAATGGCCGTTTCCATGGAAATGGTCAAGATCGCCCTTAAATACAAACCCGACATTTGCACCCTGGTGCCGGAAAGCAAGGATGAAGTGACGACCAGCGGCGGGCTTGACGTGATCATGTTTGCCGAGAAGATCCAGGAGGTGGCGGGCAATCTTCTGGCGGCGGGCATCGGCGTTTCATTGTTCATCGATCCGGGCATCGAGCAGGTCAAAGCCTGCCACCGCCTGGGCATCCGCATCATCGAGCTGAACACCGGCGACTACGCCAAAAATGCCGGCAACAGCTACGCCAGGCTGGAACTGGAAAAAATCGGCAAAGCGGTGAATTATGCCAAGAAACTGAACTTCACCCTGCTGGCCGGCCATGGGCTGACCTATCAAAACATCCGTCCCATCGCCACCATCAGCGAGATCGAAGAGCTGAATATTGGCCATTCCATCATTGCCAACGCCGCTTTCCTTGGGCTGAAGGAAGCCGTGGCCCGCATGAAGGAGCTGCTGGTTTGCTGAAAAAAATTTTCAAGGCCAGCTTGGCCATTTTGGCCATCGCCATCGCCGTTACCGCTTTCAACAGCTTCTCCTTTCAAAAGAGAAACAATAATCGCCCCCTGCCTTCTTTTTATAAAAAAGGCGTTTTTCACGTGCACTCCAGTTTTTCCGATGGTTCCGGCGGCATCGATGAGATCTGCCGGGCAGCCGGCAGCCAGAAGCTGGATTTCGTCATTCTCACCGACCACGGCCGGCCCAACCTGCAGGCATCGGCCGCCACGGCCTGGATTCACGACACCCTGCTCATCGGCGCCTCGGAATTCTCGCTTTACTCAGGCCATCTGGCCGCGGCCGGTTACCGCATCCCTGATTACATTTTCCCGCCCGAGCCGCAGGAAGCGATCGCTGAAGTCGACCGTGACCAGGGCGTGACGTTCCTCTCCCACCCACTGGACCGGAAGACCCCCTGGACCGACTGGCAGGCCCGCGGCTTCACCGGCATCGAGATCCTGAGCCTGTACCAGATGGCCCGGAAGAGCCTGCTCTACGGGTTCACCCTTTTCCCCCTGCATTATTTCCTGGCACCCGATTATGCCCTGACATCGATCATCACCTACCCGCAAAAGGAATTGGCCGCATGGGACCGCTGCAACCGCGAGGGGAAATATTACGGGATTTATGCCTTGGACGCCCACGCCAAGCTCGAAACCGGCCGGCAATCCTACCTGCGCTTCCCCTCGTACGAGGCCACGTTCAGGATACTGACCGTCTACGCCAAAGTGGAGGAAGAGCTGGAAAAGGACGCGCAGCGCTCAGCCGCGACCATTATCGCCTGCCTGCGCCGCGGTAATTTTTTCAGCGTCATTGAATCCCTGGCCGCGGCCAACGGCTTCGAAAATTACTATCTGGAAAAAGACGGCCGCCAGGTGGAAATGGGGGGAGATGCCGAGGCCAGCGGCGGCGTGCTGGTTCTGAAACTGCCGTTTGATTTCCCGACCGACATCCGGGTCAGCAAGGACGGTGAGACATTCAGAGCCATCCGGGACAACAGCCGGCCGGAGATCGCCATCGCCATCAACGCCCCCGGGGTGTACCGTTGCGAAATATCGCTCCACGCCGGCCGTTTCAGAAGGCTGCCCTGGATCCTGGCCAATCCCATCTTCATCGCCAGTCCGCGTACGCCCGAAAAGCCCGAACCGCTCATCGCCCCACGCCTGGCCCTGGGGGGGACCGGGGATTATTTCCGGGTGGAAAAGAATTCCCTGTCCCAGGCTGCGCTGCAGATCGATGGCCTGGGCAGCGGCGAGCCGGTCACCCGCTTCGCCTTTGAACTGCGCCGGGAATCGCCCACAGCGGTTGACTTCTGGACCGCAATGGCCCGCAGGCAAAACCTTGATTTTTCAAATTACCGGGGATTTGTTTTCGAAGCCCGCGGCAGCCGCCCCATGCGCTTCTGGCTGCAATTCCGCACCGGGGAAGGCCGGCTGGAATCCGCGTTCCAGCATTCGTTCCGGGTCGCGGAGAAATGGCAGCGCCTGGCGATCCCTTTCGCCCGCTTTCACCGCCTCTACGGCGCCGAGGCGCCGCCCGACCTGAGAAAAATCAGCGCCTTTTTTTTCACCATCGACAACGGCAATGCCTTTTCCGGCGCCAGGGGCGAGATCAGCCTGCGCTCTATCGGCTTGTACTGAAGCGTCAAGGCGTCAAAAAATTGCCGCCGGCCAGAGTCAATCGCCCTTGCCTTTTTCCCCGCTTTGCTTTTTTTGCAGACGGTCCTTGATCTCGGCGATGGTCTTTTGGACCGGCGGCTGCTTGCCGTTCAGAACGAGTGAAGCCTCGAAAGCTTTCAGCGCCTCTTCCAGATCATTGAGTTTGAAAAAGGCAAAGCCGACCAAATTCAGAACGCGGATGTCGCTGTTGTAAATTTTATTGGCTTTGAGCAACTCGTCAAGCGCCGCATCGTAGCGGTCCAGGCCGAACAGGGCGGTGCCCTTGATCAGGTGATAATCAAAAGCGAATTTGCTGAATCTGTTCAGGTGCTCCACGGCGGCCAGGACTTGCGAGTACCTCTGCAGCTTGTTGGCCAGTGTAAGCTGAGCCACGTACCCTTCCGCGAAATCGGGGTTGTCCTGGACGCTTTTGGCTAAATGCAGCTCCGCTTTCTCCAGGTTGTCGATGCCTTCGAACTGCTGGCCCAGGATATAGTTGAAAAGATAGGGGTTGTCCACCATCACCTGCTTGTAGGTTTCGATCGGGTGGGCGATTTTCTGGATTGGGGAAATGACGAAATCGGTATTTTTGCTGTCCAGCTGCGCTCCCGTCGGCGAGCGCAGGCGCATGGTCAATTCATAATAATCGGCATGCATGTCTTTTTTGTCAAGCGGCAATATCAGGTTCATGTTCCTGGCAAACGGCTGTTCGCTCAGCGCCAGTTTCACGATGCGGCTGAATTTGTACCTTTCATTCAAGCCGCGCAATTCAATTTCAACCGTGCCCTTTTCCCAAACTTCCCTGGTCAGGTCGTAGACACCGACCAGCAGATGGGGAACGTCGCTGAGGCCGAAGGTCTTCTCGGTATCCAGGGAAAGTTTTTTGTTAAGGAATTTGTAGGCATGAAAAAAACTGCTGCTTTCCATTTCCTCTTTGTAGCCGATGATCGGCTTGGCCAGATACGGCTGCTGGCCGGGCTGGGGCACATGAATGGCCAGGTCAAAATAGGAGAATTCCTTGCCCACGGTGTTTTCAATGAACACCACCATCTGGTAATCTCCTGGAATCACCGGGAAGGAATCGTGGACCACCACTCCCCCGCCTTCGAGGCCTTGGACCTTGTCGGGCTCGAAATAAAATTCGAAATTCTTGGCATACTGATAAATGATCTTTTCGCCTTTGCGCAAGCTGACATTCAGGTTCAGGTTGAAAAAATACCTGTCTTTGTCTTCGTTGTACCCCAGGGAGATCTTTTTCGGCCGCACGGAGACATTGACGAAATCAAAGCCATAGCGCTCTTCGCGGGTAACGGATACCAGGTTGGAATTTTCAATGAAATTGGCCGAGGATTCAATGTTGACATATCCTTTGTATTTCAGGAAATTGGTGGCATAGGAAACATTCAGCCTCTTGGTTGGGGATTCATAAATATTGGCCATGATGAAATTGTTGCGGATCGACGGTTGGTAATTGCTGGGAATCTCGTTGGGGATCATCGATATGGCGGGGCCGGCCAGGGCCGGGGCCATCTCATAAATCTTTTTGTAGATGGCCTCGTGATCGTCGGTGTTCAGGGAGGAACCGTCAACCAGCAGCGAGGTCGGGCCGTCCAGGGCCGGGTTATACAGTTTCCATTCCCCGGCGCCGAACCGTTTGAAGAAGGAGACGGAAAAATAGGTCGGCAGTCTCAGGCTGGTGTCGCCGTGATAATACCAGACCTGGACCGGATACAATCCCTGCTTGTCGTCAAACCGCTCAATGGAGTTGGGCTTGCCCAGGATCATGTAGATCTGGCCCATATCGGTCATCCAGCCTGGTCGGGCGGAGCCACGCTTAAAATACTCATTGATATAGATGAAGCGCTTTTCGATCTCGGACTTGAATTCATTTTCGGGCGTGCCCGGAGTGGGATCGCGCTGCTGCCAGAAAATGTTGATGAACGCGTCGCGATCGCGGTCATTGGTCAATTTCAAGAAAACCTTCCGCTCCTCCGCATAGGTGATAAAGGTGACCATGTCGATCCAGTTGCGGTATTTGGCGTCCAGATCCTTGTAGACCGCTTTTTCGGCCTCTGCAAGTTCCCGCTTTTTCCCCTGCTGATTTTTCTGGCCGGCGGCCTCGACGGCCAGGAGAAGCGTCAAAACAATGAGAAAAACTGTTTTTTTCATGGCCGAATTATAGTTGATCGCCCGGCCAAAGTCAACTTCGAAAACGGCCCGGCAGCGCCCAACCGGGCGGGAGAAATTAGTCGATTGGACGGTGAAAGCGGTTGACTAATGCCGGGAATTTTGCTAAAGTAAAAACGAAGCCAATTGACAGCCAAGAGGAAAACCATGGACCGAACGATTGCCATCCGCCGCGAAGATAAAAATGAATGGGAAAGAAGGGTGCCGCTAGTCCCCGACGACGTGCGCTGGCTGAAGGAAAAGCACGGCATTCGCACCATTGTCCAGCCCTCCGGGATCAGGATATTTTCCGACGAAGATTTCCGCCATGCCGGAGCCGAGATCAGCGAGGACCTGGGCCAGGCCAGCGTTGTTTTTGCCGTCAAGGAGATCCCGGCCGCCCTGTTCGAGAAGAACAAGACATATGTGTTTTTCTCGCACACCATCAAGGGACAGCCTTACAACCTGCCGATGCTCAAAACCATGATCGGCCGGCAGTGCAACCTGATCGATTACGAGCGGGTGCTCAACGAGAAAAACCAGCGCCTGATATTTTTCGGCCGCTACGCCGGACTGGCCGGCATGCTCGAGACCCTGCACGCCTACGGCCAGAAATTGCAGGCCCGGGGCGTGGTCACCCCCTTCGCCAAGATCAAGCAAGCCTATCAATACGATTCACTGGAACAGGCCAAGGCCGAAATTGCCGCCATCGGAGCCGAGATCGATGAACGCGGTTTTCCGGGTGAACTCTGCCCGCTCGTGGTCGGCTTTGCCGGCTACGGCAATGTCTCGCGCGGCGCCCAGGAAATTTTCGACCTGCTGCCCCACAAGATCCTCTCGGCCGAAGCCCTGCTCGAAATGATCGATAATTTTTCCAGCGACAACCTGAACCTGGTCAAGGTCGTGTTCAGCGAAGACGACATGGTCCGCGCCCAGCAGGGATCCTTCGAGTTGCAGGATTATTACGCCCATCCCGAAAAATATATCAGCAAGTTTGAAAACTACCTGCCCCTGCTTTCCATCCTGGTCAACTGCATCTACTGGAGCGAAAGATACCCGCGCCTGGTGACCAAGGAATACCTCAAGAACCGAACGGTCCTGGAATCCAACCTCCAGCTCCAGGTCATCGGCGATATCAGCTGCGATATCAACGGTTCCATCGAGATCACCCGCGAGGCCACCAAGCCCGATGCCGCATGCTACACCTATTTCGCTGAAAAAGACCGTTTTGAAGACGGCGTCCAACCCCTGGGCGTAACGGTCATGGCCGTGGACAACCTGCCCTGCGAATTCCCCCGCGAATCATCGGTCGAGTTTTCCCAGGTGCTGCGCGATTTCGTTCCGGATATCGCCACCGCTGACTTCGGCCGCACACCCGAAAACCTTTTACTGCCCTATGCCATTCAGAAGGCGCTGATCCTGCACCAAGGCAATTTCTCCCGCGAATATCAATACATGAAAGATTTCGTAAAATAGGAGGACGACGATGAAAAAGATACTGGTTTTGGGAGCCGGCCTGGTAAGCCGGCCGGGAGTGAATTACCTTCTGGAGCAAAAAAGCCTGGAGGTCACGGTCGCCTCACGCACAGTGAGCAAGGCCGAAAAACTGGTCAAAGGCCATGCCAACGGCAAGGCCGTGGCCATCGACGTCGAGAACGACCAGGCCCTGGCCGCCCTGATCCGGGAACACGACATCATCATCAGCCTGCTGCCCTGGATCCACCATGTCAAGGTGGCCGGCATGTGCCTGGAACACAGGAAAAACATGGTGACCACGTCCTACGTCAGTGAAGGCATGAAAAAACTGGCCCCGGCCGTCCTGGACAAGGGGCTCATTTTTCTCAATGAGATCGGCGTGGACCCGGGCATCGACCACATGTCGGCCATGAAGATCATCCACGCCGTCGCGGCCGAGGGTGGCAAGGTACTGCATTTTCATTCTTATTGCGGCGGACTGCCGGCGCCCGAAGACAACGACAACCCTTTCGGATACAAATTCTCCTGGAGCCCGCGCGGAGTGGTGCTGGCCTCGCGCAATTCGGCGCGCTTCCTGGAAAACGGCAAGATCGTGGAGATCGAAGGCAAGAACCTGTTTTTAAATCCCAAGGTGGAAGAGATCGAAGGGCTGGGAAAATTCGAAGTATATCCCAACCGCGACTCGGTCCCCTATAAGGATACTTACGGCTTGAAGGACGCCCTGACCGTCATCCGCGGCACCTACCGCAACCTGGGCTGGTGCGCGACGCTGAAAAAGATCGTCGAACTGGGGCTGGTCGATGAAACCCCGCAGACCAACCTCAAGGGCGTGACGTTCAAAAAAATGACGGCCGATCTGGTCGGCTGCCCCGCTGACCAGCATGTCAAGGAAGAGACGGCCAAGAAGCTCGGCATCCCCGTCCATTCCGAGATCATCAAACGCCTGGAATGGCTGGGCCTTTTCAGCGACGAGCCCGTTGCCTCATTCGACAACCGCCTGGACATCCTGAGCCAGCGCCTGCAGGAAAAACTCTTCTTCAAGGAGGGCGAGAAGGACATGCTGATCCTGCGCCACCGCTTCATCGTCGAGAACAAGGACAAGACCCAGGACCTGATCACCTCCACCCTGATCGACTTCGGCATCCCCTTCGGCGACTCCTCCATGGCCCGGACCGTCAGCCTGCCCATGGCCATCGGCACGCGCCTGATCGCGGAAGGGCGGATCACCATGAAGGGCGTGCAAACCCCGGTTCATCCCGAGATCTATGAGCCGGTCCTGAGCGAGTTGGAAACCCTGAACATCAAGATGGTGGAAAAGAGGATCCCCCAGAAATAATCTCCCTTGGACAAAAAGACCATCGGACTGAGCGGGGAGCAGGCGGCGGCCGCCTACCTGAAGAGCAGGGGCTTTAAAATCATCCAGGCCAATTACCGGGCGGCCGGCGCCGAAGTGGACCTCATCGCCAGTACGGGCGACATCCTGTGCTTCATCGAGGTCAAAACGCGCAAGACCTGCGATTATGGCGCGCCGGAAGCGTTCGTCACCCGGCCCAAGCAGTTGAAGATCATCCGCGCCGCCAGGATCTTCTCGGCCCGCAAGCCCTACCGGGGATTCCGGGTGCGTTTCGATGTCGTTTCCGTGCTGCGCTCCGCTGACGAATTGGCCTGCGACCACCTGGAAAACGCCTTCGAGGAGTAACCATGCCGGAATTGCGCAAGGACCCGATCACCGGGACATGGGTCATCATTTCCGAGGAACGGAAGAAAAGGCCGAAATACTACCAGATCGTGGTGGACAAGGACCTTTCCATACCCGAGAACTGTCCATTCTGTGTAGGCAACGAAGCCATGACCCCGCCCGAGACCTTCGCCCTGCGCCCAGATCATTCGCCGCCGAACGGGCCCGGGTGGGAACTGCGCGTAGTGCCCAACAAGTATCCAGCCCTGCGGGTTGAGGGAAGTCTGCGCAAGAGCGGCGAAGGCTTCTACGACAAGATGAACGGCATCGGCGCCCACGAAGTGATCATCGAAACGCCGCGCCACCAGCACACGTGGTTCGATCCCGACAGCGGGACGTTGATCTGCCGCACACTGCTGGCCGCCAAGGCCCGCATCCTTGATCTGAAGAAGGACACCCGTTTCAAGTACATCATGGTCTTCAAGAATTTCGGCCCCACGGCCGGCGCCACCCTCTCCCACTCCCACACCCAGCTCATCGCCCTGCCGGTGGTGCCGTTGCGTGTCCAGGAGGAGATCGAGGGAGCCCGCGCCCACTACGAATTAAAGGAGCGCTGCATCTTCTGCGACATCATCCAGTACGAGGGCGAGGCCGACCGGCGCCTGCTCAACGAAAACGAGCATTTCACGGTTTTGGCCCCCTACGCCCCGCGCTTTTCCTTCGAGCTGGCTGTGTATCCCAAGCGCCACAACCCAACCTTCGAAAGCACTCCCGACGCCGAACTGGACAGCTTGGGCTCCATCTTGAGCGAAACCATAAGCAAAATGGCCCGGCTGCTGAACCGCCCCGACTATAATTTTATCATCCACAACGCCCCGTGCTACAACAACGTCGGCGATTTCTACCACTGGCACATCGAGTTCATGCCGGTGCTGGCGCGCGTGGCCGGCTTCGAATGGGGCACCGGATTCTACATCAACCCCATCTCGCCCGAGGAGTCGGTCCAGTCGCTGAAAGCGGTATAAGCACCCGTTGCCGGCAGCGAGCCAAGGCGAAGTCAGCATGACTCAAGGAATTCCTTTCTCCCACTGGCATTCAATGGGGTCGATCACCGTCACCAGAACCTTTTAATATGTCGGCTACCGCTTATTTATTCAAATTCTTTTTTAGTGATTTATAAGGATATTTTCAGTTCGTTAATCATTATATTCATTGTATGAGACAGGTGCATTAAAATGAATGGTCATTTGATTTGAATTTTCATCAGTAATGGTAACTGAAATATCCATATTATCCGGATCCCCATATGGAAATAAATCCCTTCCTATTGCGGGAATGGTTTCGCCCATAATTTCGCGTACTGAAAATGGTTTTATTGGCACATTCTCAAATTCAATTATATTATAGGAAAAACAATTCTCACTGTTAATCTCAAGTACTTCTGTGTTTCCGGATTTAAAAACAAATTTCCACGCATTAATGGTTCCAGCGATCTCGCTTTGATTTGAAATTCCGCAACTAAAAGATAAATCAGTCTTAAAAACAATTCCATCATAGTAAACATAGCCTTCTCCGCTGGTAATAACAAAAATGCCTGCACTTTCGGATTTTTTACAAAATGAATTGAACAGAAGCAGAGAAAAAAGAACTAAAACAAAAAAAACTCCGGGTTTATTCTTCATTTTATCCCTCCCCGATTACCCCTTATTCCTCTCCTGCGACTCCCCTTTGAAACAACAATAGCACTAAAAAATACAATTACAATCTCTTTAAACAGCTATTTTCATTTTGAACGATTTCTTGGAATCTTGCCTCATTCGCCGATCAGTTAAATAGAGCTTGCCACTGGAAATTTCTCGTTCGCTCCCCGCTGTCCCAACCAGATCATCCACAACGCCCCGTGCTACAACAACGTCGGTGATTTCTACCACTGGCACATCGAGTTCATGCCAGTGCTGGCGCGCGTGGCCGGCTTCGAATGGGGGACCGGATTCTACATCAACCCCATCTCGCCCGAGGAGTCGGTCCGGTCGCTGAAGTCGGTTTGAAGCCGCTCTCCGGGATTCATCGCCCGGGAGGAGGGGCAGCCAGGTCGGCCAGCAGTTCCCCCAAGCCGGGCAGCGGCGGTCTGCTGAAAGTTCTCTGTAGGGGCTCCAGGCGCGCGATCGCTTCCCGGGCATACTCGCCCCGCTTGCGCAGCCGCTTCAAATAGTAGTTCTGCTGGTAGGGATCGGATCCTCCGTCGTTTTTCATCCCGGCCAGCTTGGCATCGAACTCTCCCAGCT
>JADFDP010000062.1 GCA_018262835.1 Candidatus Aminicenantota bacterium | reverse complement strand
TGGCGGCCTTGAACTTCGCTGGCGGCGTCCTGTCCTGGGGGTTATTCGTGCCGCTGTTGACGCTGTTGCTCGCCCCCCAGTACGCCCCTGCCGTGGCCGACGGACTCCTGAGTTGGTCTGATGTCTCCACCGCCATCTTCCAGAACATCGTCAAGACCGTGGCCATCGGCGGCATGCTGATGAGCGCGGCCTATACGTTGTTCAAGATGCGCAAGAGCCTGATCGGCGGCATCCGCCGCTCGGTCGACGACGTCAAGAAGGCGGCCTCCAGCCAGCAGGCAACCCTGCGCACCGACAAGGACATCAGCATCAAGATCGTCTTCTCCGCCTTGCTCGGAATGGCCGTGATCACTTTCATCGTCTACTGGTGGTTCATGGGCTTCAGCCAGGCCAACCTGGTGCCGGCATTGGCGGCGGCCCTGGTCATGCTCGTGGCCGGATTTTTCTTCGCCGCCGTCTCGGGTTACCTGGTCGGTTTGATCGGTTCTTCGAACAATCCGATCTCGGGTCTCACCCTCTCCACCCTGGTCATCGCCGCCATCCTGATGGTGATCCTGGGCGCCAAGGGCATACCGGGCGTGACGGCCGTCCTGGCCGTGGCCGGGGTCATCTGCGTGGCCGCAGCCGTGGCCGGCGAGATGCTCCAGGACCTGAAGGTCGGACACATCCTGGGCGGCACCCCCTGGAAGATGCAGGTCGGCGATCTGATCGGCGTGATCGTCTCCGCCCTGGTGATGTGGATCCCGCTCTTCATCCTCAACGCCGGCGACCTGAAAATGGCCGCCCTGAAAGGCTACAAGGGCGGTTTCGGCGGCGAGGTCCTGGCCGCACCCCAGGCCGGGCTCATGGCCAAGCTTTCGCAAGGGATCGTGGGCGGCGAAATGGTCTGGCCGCTGATCGTGGTCGGCATCCTCATGGCCGTCGGCTTCATCCTGGTCCAGGTCAAGAGCCCCATGCTGGTCTGTGTGGGCATGTACCTCTCGTTCGAGACCGTGGCCGCAATCTTCGTGGGCGGCATCATCCGCTGGGTGGTGGACATGCTGATCGCCCGCCGCAAGTACAACGACAACCAGAAGTCGCGCATCGACAACCGCGGCGTGCTGCTGGCATCGGGGCTGATCGCCGGTGAGGCGCTGATCGGCCTGGTGTTCGCCGCCATCGCCTTTTTCAACGACGGCCGCGTCCCCATGCTGGGCAAGAACCCGTCTTATCTGATCAGCGTCGTTGTCTTCCTGGCCCTGGGCTACCTGCTGGTTAAGCTGCCCCTGGCCAATGCCGGTGATCCCAACGAACCGGCGGCGCCGGCGGTGATGTAGGAAAACGGTGTACGGCACACGGTTAACGGTATACGGCAAGAAAAATTACAAAGCTCAGTGTAGGGGCGGTTCGTGAACCGCCCTCTTGCGAATGGCGGGAAAGCCTGCCAGGATAGCAAAAAGGAAACGAAATAGGGTAGGGGCACGGCGCGCCGTGCCCCTACGTTTATAATGGAAAACAAAGACAATATCTTGGAATACATTCCGGTTCAGAACTGCGTCTGGGGCAAGGACTCCAAAGGCAATGTCTATCTCGTTAAAGAAAAGACAAAGAACAAACTTTTAAAAAAAATAATCGGCTGGCTGGGCCGCAGCCAGGATTTTCACATCCATCTCGATGACCTGGGATCGGCCGCCTGGCTTGAAACTGACGGCCAGCGCACTATCCTGCAGATCGGCGCCGTCCTGAAGCAGGCGTTCGCGGCAAGGATCGAGCCGGCCGAGCCGCGCCTGGCCCAGTTTTTCGCCCTGCTGGCCCGTGACGGTTTCGTGCGCTGGCGTCCAGAAGATTCCCGCTGAGGGGACCCGGAAGATCCCGACGAGGAGAAGGCGAGTCGCAACTCCGGCGCACCTCCCTAAAAAAATTATTTAATTCTTGACTATTTATAACAAACTCTTTAAAGTTGATTTTACGGCTGGTGAATAGTTTAGTTATTAACAACTTTAAGGAGGTTTAGATGAAGAAGCCCGATCTGAAATTAGCCAACCTGAACGAACTCTTTCCGGACGATTTCACTCCCGAGCAGCTGGCCAAGGCCAAGACCGTGTTCCTGAAGGAATTGGCCTATACCTCTCACAAATTCTACGGCGGCAAGATCGCCACCATGCCCAAAGCCGGGGTTTATGGCTTCAACTGGTTCAATGTTTGGTACACTCCCGGTGTTTCCAAGGTTTCCACCACCATCCGCGACGACAACGACACCTCTTTTGAACTGACCAACCGCGGCAACTTTGTGGCCGTGGTGTCCGATTCCACCCGCGTGCTGGGCGACGGCGACTGCACCCCTTCCGGCGGCCTGGGCGTCATGGAAGGCAAGGCCTTTTTAATGAAATATCTCGGCGGCGTCGACGGCGTGGCGCTGTGCGTCAACAGCTACAACGACAAGGGCAAGCACGATCCCGACAAGATCATCGATTTTGTCAAGATGGCCGAACCCAGTTTCGGGGCGGTCAATTTGGAAGATATTTCGCAGCCCAATTGCTACAAGGTCCTTGACACGCTGCGCGAAGCGTGCAATATCCCGGTCTGGCATGACGATGCCCAGGGGACGGGCTCGGTGACCCTGGCCGGGCTGATCAATGCCCTGCGCGTCGCCGGCAAGGATTTGAACAAAGTCCGGATCGTATTTTACGGTTCGGGTGCATCCAACACCACCATCGCCCGGCTGATCATCCAGGCCGGCGGCGACCCGTCCAGGATGATCATGTTCGACACCACCGGCACGCTGCACCTGGGCCGCGACGATATCAAATCCGACCCGGCCTTTTACCGCAAGTGGGAGCTGTGCCAGAAAACGAATCCCGATCGCATCAATGATATCGAAAAAGCCATGAGCGGCGCCGATGTCCTTATCGCCCTGAGCAAGCCTGGGCCCGACACCATCAAGCCGGAGTGGATCAAGAAGATGGCGCCCAAGGCCATCGTCTTCGCCTGCGCCAACCCGGTGCCCGAAATTTATCCCTACGCGGCCAAGGAAGCGGGCGCATACATCGTGGCCACGGGCCGCGGCGACTTCCCCAACCAGGTGAACAACTCGCTGGGCTTCCCCGGCATCCTCAAGGGGGCGCTGGTGGTGCGGGCGAAAAAGATCACCGACGAGATGGCCATCGCCGCCGCCTACTCCATGGCCAACTTCGCCCAGAAGCACGGCGGCATCAGTCCCGACCGCATCATGCCCACCATGGACGAGACCGAGGTCTTCGCCCAGGAGGCCGCCGACGTGGCCGTCGAAGCCGTCAAGAACGGCGTGGCCCGCATCCAGAAAACCTGGGACGAGGTGTTCAAGAAGACCATGGCCGACATCCAGGAGGCCCGCGACGCCATGGGCCTGCTGATGGAAAAGAATTTCATCAGGAAGCCCGATATCAAGCTGCTGGAGGACGCGGTCAAGAAGGCCGTGGACGCGGTGAAATAGCGGCTTCGTGCCGGGCCGGCTTTTGTTTCCATCGCACGTTGGCAGGCGGTGTTTCGCCTAGAAAATGGAAAATCCGCTTGACTAACGGTGCAAATAAATATAAAGTAACGCTTCCGGCTTTGAAATTGATTTCGTGAGGGAAAAATGAAAAAAGTGAACCTTTCGGAAGTCAAGGAAAAGGTCAAACAGGCCGTACAGGAAGCCAATTTCATCATTGATAAGGACCTGAAACAAATGGTCCGGAACTGCCAGGCCACGGAGGAATCCCCCGCCGGCCAGGAAGTTCTCAGGCAGATCCTGAAAAATGCCGACATCGCGGCCCAGGAAAAGCTGGCCTTGTGCCAGGACACCGGCCTGGCCGTCTTCTTCGTCGAGATGGGGGAGAAGGTCAAGCTGGAGTACGCCGGCTTCAAGAGCTTGCATGACGCCATCAGCCAGGGCACGGCCGAGGGCTACGGCGAGGGCTACCTGCGCAAGTCGGTTTGCGACCCGCTCAGCCGCAAGAACACGGGCGACAACACCCCGGTCTTCATCCATTGGGATGTCGTCCCCGGGGACATCTTCAAGGTCACCTTCATGGCCAAGGGCGGCGGCGCCGAGAACATGAGCGCCCTGAAGATGATGCCGCCGTCGGCCGGCGCCAAGGGCATCGAGGACTTCGTCGTCGAGACCGTCTCCAAGGCCGGGCCCAACCCCTGCCCGCCCACGGTCGTGGGGGTCGGCATCGGCGGCAACTTCGACACTTCGGCGCTGCTGGCCAAGAAAGCCCTGCTGCGCCAGCCGGTGGGCTCCCCCCATGCCGACCCGGCCTACGCCGACATGGAAAAACGCATCCTGGAGCGCATCAACAAACTGGGCGTCGGCCCCATGGGTCTGGGCGGCCGCACCACCTCCCTGGCGGTGCACATCGTCAGCCACCCCTGCCACATCGCTTCCTTCCCGGTGGCGGTGAACATCAACTGTCATTCGCATCGTATTGTTGAAATCAACTTTTAGGAGGATATCATGGTAGAAATCAGGTTCCATGGCCGCGGCGGCCAGGGAACGGTCATCGCCTCCAAGATCCTGGCCGATGCCGTTTCCAAAGAGGACAAATATGTCCAGGCCTTCCCGCAGTTCGGCGTCGAGCGCCGGGGAGCGCCGGTCTTTGCCTTCATCCGCATCGATGACAAGCCGATCTACATCCGTTCCAAGATCATCGCCCCCGATCACATCATTGTGGTCGATCCCTCGCTGATCGACGCCATCGACGTGACCGAGGGGTTGAAAAAAGGAGCCTTCATCTTGATCAATACCGGCCATCAGCCCAAAGAATTCCAGCACCTGGGCAAGGATTTCCGCGTCTTCACCATCGACGCCAATGAGATCGCCATCAAGTACAAGCTCGGCTCCAAGGCGGCGCCCATCGTCAACACCGCCATCCTGGGAGCGGTGCCGCGCATCTTCGATTTCGTCAGACTGGAATCGATCATTCAGGCCGTGCGCGACGGCGTTCCGGTCAACCCGGATGCCAATGCCGCCGCGGCCAAGGAAGCCTACGATTCGGTCCAAGGAGTGTAACATGGCCAAGGAAAGAAAGAAGATCGATTTCAAGAAGCTCGAAGAACTCCCGCCCATGGTCATGAGCCTGCGCTCCATGGCCGCCAATCCTACCGGTTCCTGGCGCAACCTGAAGCCGGTGATCGACGCGAGCCAGTGCATCCAGTGCACGATCTGCTGGAAATTCTGCCCCGATGCCGCCATCGACTGGGTGGACGACAATCCGCTGGTGAACCTGGATTTCTGCAAGGGCTGCGGCATCTGCGCCGAGGAATGCCCGAAAAAGTGCATCGTGATGGTCAAGGAGGGCAAATGAAAAAAGTCATGATGGGCAACCACGCCATTTCACACGGGGCGACCCTGGCCCGCGTCCAGGTCATCGCCGCCTACCCCATAACCCCGCAGACCCAGGTGGTCGAGCTGCTTTCCGAGATCGTGGCCGACGGGAAACTGAAAGCCGAGTTCATCAAGGTCGAGTCGGAGCACTCGGCCATGGCCGCCTGCATCGGCGCCTCCTCGGCAGGGGCCCGGGCCTTCACCGCCACATCGGCGCAGGGGCTGGCCCTGATGCACGAGCTGCTGCACTGGGCGGCCGGGGCGCGCCTGCCGATCGTCATGGCCGACATCAACCGCGCCATGGCTCCACCCTGGACCATCTGGACCGACCAGAACGACTCGCTTTCCCAGCGCGACACCGGCTGGATGCAGATCTACTGCCAATCCAACCAGGAAGTGCTCGACAGCGTGATCATGGCCTACAAGGTGGCCGAGAAGGTCCTGATGCCGATCATGATCGTGCTCGACGCCTTTTCCCTGTCCCACACCTACGAAATCGTCGATCTTCCCGACCAGGCGCTGGTGGACAAGTACCTGCCGCCCTTCGACTACAAGTACAAGCTCGACGTCAAGAACCCCCATACCTACGGCGGCCTGACCACCCCGGATTGGTACATGGAGTTCCGCGTCAAGATGCACGAGGCCATGGACCAGGCCCTGGTGGAGATCAAGAAGGAAGCCGGCGAGTTTGAGAAGATCTTCGGCCGCCGCTACGACACGGTCGATCCCTACCTGGTGGAGGACGCCGAGACCGTGCTGGTCACTTCGGGAACCGCCGCCTCCACGGCCCGCTTCACCGTTGACCAGCTGCGCGCCCAGGGCAAGAAGGTGGGCAACCTGCGCATGCGCGTCCTGCGTCCATTCCCCTTCGCCGACGTGCGCGAGCAGCTGAAGAACGCCAAGAAAGTGATCGTCATTGACCGCAATATATCCTACGGCTACCATGGCATCTGGGCCCAGGAAGTGAAGTCGGCCCTGTACGGCCATTCCAAGGTTCCGGTTTTCAATTTCATCGCCGGCCTGGGCGGGCGCGACATTTTCCCGGAAACCATCGCCGACATCGTGGCCCTGGTGGACAAGAAGAAAAAACCCGACCAGGAACTGTACTGGGTGGAGGTGAAAAGATGAAACCGACATTACCCCTTGAAGAACTGATGAGCCCGGGCCACCTGGCCTGCCAGGGCTGCGGGGCCGGTATCGCCATGCGCGTTACCCTGAAAGCCCTGGGTCAGGATACGATATTCACCTTCCCCGCTTGCTGCTGGACGGTGATTGACGGCCCCTTCCCCTATTCCTGCCTGGAAGTGCCCCTGCTGCACATGGCTTTCGAAGCCACGGCCGCCACGGCTTCCGGCATCAAGGCCGCCATGGACGCGCTGGGCAAAAGCAAGACCACCATATGCGGCTGGGCCGGCGACGGCGGCACCTTTGACATCGGCCTGCAGGCCCTTTCCGGCGCCGCCGAACGCAATGACGACATTTTTTACTTCTGCTACGACAACGAAGCCTATATGAACACCGGCATCCAGCGCAGCGGCGCCACGCCCTACGGCGCCTGGACCACCACCACTCCGGTCAAGCACTTCAAGAAGGAAGCCAAAAAAAGTATCGACGACATCGTAGCCGCCCACAAGGTGCCTTACCAGGCCACGGCGTCGGTGGCTTACCCGGAAGACCTGTTCAAAAAGCTGGTCAAGGCCAAGGATATTCGCGGCTTCAAGTTCATCCATATCATTTCCCCCTGCCCCCCGGGCTGGAAGGCCAGGCCGGAAGATACGGTCAAGCTGGCCCGCCTGGCCGTGCAAACCGGAATTTATCCGATCTACGAAGTGGACGGCGGCAAGTATGTCCAGACGATGAAAACGCCGAACCGCAAGCCGGTGCTGGATTACCTGAAGCTGCAGGGCCGCTTCAAGCACCTGAAGGAGAGCGACGTGGCCGATATCCAGAAGATGGTCGACACGCGCTATGCCGAGCTGGAGAAGAGATTCTCCGAGAAATAAAAATTCAGCTTGTCTTGTGGTTCGACGTTCGAAGTTCGAAGTTCGAAGTTAAAAACAAGGCAATAAAAGAAGGATCATTCTCTTTCTTCCTTTTGGTCGGCATTGGCTGGCGGTATTGTTTTGAACTTGTATTCAACATCGAACATCGAACACCGAACCTCGAACCTTATTATTCTTAAAGGTCGATATTGGCTCCGATCGAAACTGAATAGGCGTGGGCCTTGATGTCGACCGGCACCAAGAAATCGATCATTTCTTTTTTCCAGAACGTGGCTCCCAGGGCCAGGTTCAGCGTCAGCCGGCTGCAGGCCTTGAAGGCGATGCCGATGCCGCTGTTCCAGTTGTCGTTCTTGGGGGCTTCGAATTCGCCCAGGCGCGTGTAATACAGATCCTTGTCCTTGAACAGGAATTTGGTAAACACCGTACCGGCGCTGAACTGCAGGCGTTCGCAGAATTTATAGGAAAAACCAATGCCGGCCGCGTAGCAGTCGCCTGCCGCCCCGGCCCAGCTCTTTTCCACGCCGTCAACCTCGGTTACACCCCAATCGGCCTTGGATTGGGAATAGTAGTTGAAATCGATGAGCATCTGCAGCTTTTCATTCCAGCGGTAGCCGGCGCCCAGGTAGAGCACGGCCGGCAGGTCGCGGCGGAACCTGTCTCCGTTCACTGCCAGCCCGATGTCATCCTTGTTCACCGTGGTTTCGAAGTCGAGCTTGATCTTGCTTTCGTAATGGGCGGCCAGGTCGAGCTTGGGCGTGGCCGTGAAGTGAATGCCGACGACGATACCCGCGCCGCCGGCCTTGTCCTTGCTGTCGAAGGCCAGTATCTGATCGGGATACGCCAGTGGGGAATCGGTCAGGGTCAGCCCCATCTTCGCTGTGTTGACGGCACTGATGTAACGCAGGCCGAAAGAGGCCGACAAGGCGTCCGTGAAGGCATAGGCGCCGCCCAGGATGCCGGTCAGGTAGTACGAGGACGCTTTCAGGTACTGGCCCTCGGTGGCCGAGTAAAGATCGCCCAAGATGTATCCGGTGGGCTGTCCAAACTCGTCGAGCACTGGGGTCACCATGACCTGCAGGGCCACGAGATCGGTAGTGATGGATCCCTCCGGGTAGTCGGCCACGGCGCCGCCGCCGGCAATGTACAGGCCGCCATAGACCGCCCATCTGTCCTTGCTGTAGGCGGCATAAAAATTGGGCAGGAAGGGGTCTATGCCGTCCTGGCTGAACGATCGCTCGCCGGCGCCGTAGGTCAGGTTGTACGCATGACTGGGCTTGCGCAGCAACGACTGGTTGCCCAGGTTGAGGTGGAAGCCCTCGCACAGGCGGACCAGGGCGGCCGGGTTGTAGACCACGATATCGGCGGAATCGCTGGCGGCGTTGCGGGCGGGCATGCGCATCCACTCCACGCTTAGGTTGGTCAGGTTGTCCATCTGCGCCGGCAGCGGGGCGGATAGGGCGAACAGGACGAATGCTGCCATGAAGGCAACAATGGTTTTTCTCATGGTTTCCTCCTCACTCGGGCCTGCGAAGCTCAAGTTTGTACCGGTTTGAATTTTAATAAAAATGGATTTATTTTGCAAATGCCAAATTGACAGGTCGCGGCTTTTCAGTTATAACGGCGTCAAGGTATATATAATATGAGAGCTATATTCATCGCCGTCGGCAGCGAATTGCTGGACCTGGACCGCGCCGATACCAATTCATTGTATGTGGCCCGGCGTTTGCGCGAAAAAGGAATCCTGATGGACATGAAGGTGGTGGTGGGCGACCACATGGACAATCTTTCCTGGATCGTCAAGAGAGCCTGCCAGCGAGCCCAGCTGGTGATCCTCAGCGGCGGTCTGGGCCCGACCGAGGACGATATCACCCGCGAGGCCGTGGCCGCGGCTCTGAAAAAAAGGTTGATTTTTAAAGAGGAGATCGTGGCCGAGCTGGAAAAAGTATTCAAGCGCCGCGGCATAACCATGCCCGAGATCAACGCCCGCCAGGCCTTTGTCATCGAGGGCGCCGAAGTCATCGCCAATCCGGCCGGCACGGCTCCCGGCATGTATCTCGACGACGGCGGCTGCAAGGTGCTTCTGCTGCCCGGGCCGCCCAACGAGCTGATCCCGATCTTCGAAGCCGTTTACGAAAAGTATCTGGCCCCGGCCAGCAATTATCATATTTATTCCCGCACTTTCAAGCTGACCGGCATCAGCGAGTCGGAAACCGATGCCCGTTGCGCCGATATCTACCGCAAGTACCGCAACCCGGTGACCACCATCCTGGCTTCTCCCGGCGTGATCGAGCTCCACTTCCTGGGCCGTTCCAGGAATTCGCCGGACGATGCCCGGCGCCTGACCGATGAACTGGCTGAAAAGGTCAGGGCCAGACTCGCGGATTTCATATTTGCCGAAAAGGACATGTCGCTGCCCGAGGTCATCGTCGAAGAACTGCAAAAACGGCATCTCACCCTGGCCGTGGCCGAGAGCTGCAGCGGCGGCGGCCTGGGCCAACAGATCACCAACGTGGCCGGCAGTTCCCAGGTCTTCCTGGGCGGAGTGATCGCCTACGCCAACAGCTTGAAAACCGGCATTCTGGGCGTGCGCGAAGCGACGCTGAAAAAGTACGGGGCCGTTTCGGAAGCGACGGCAGGGGAGATGGCCGCAGGGGTCCGCCGGCTGTGCCGGGCCGATATCGGCCTGGCCATCACCGGCATCGCCGGGCCCGACGGCGAAACCGCGGACAAGCCGCTGGGCCTGGTTTGCATGCACCTCAGCGGCGAAAATTTCGACAAGGGCGTCCGCCAGATATTTTCCGGCAGCCGCGAGGTCGTCAAGACGCGCAGCATTTATTGCGCGCTGAATTTGGTGAGGGAGTACCTGAACCAGCTCTCGGCTGACGGCAAGGGGCCGACGGGACCAAGCAACGAAGCTCCAGTGACGAGTGACAAGTAACGAGTGACGAGGAACAGCAAGTGATCGAACCATTGCTTGTTAATCCCTTCTTCCTTGTCACTTGTCACTTGTTACTTGTTACCCAAGTTCGATGTGCGAAATATCTGACATCGAACGGCGAACTTGGAACCTTCTGGGTGTCACCGCTGGATCAATGAGCGAGCTGCCGACCACCACCGACACCTTCTACCACGGCAAGGTGATAATCAAACAGCTTAAAAAAGGTTATCGCTTTGCGGTGGATTCTCCCATCCTGGCCGATTTCCTGCTCGGCTCCAGGTCGCCGGCCCTGGAAATCGGCTGCGGCGCGGGCGTCATTTCCCTGCTGGCTCTTCGGCAAAACAAATTCCCGGCCGTTACCGGCATCGAGATCCAGGAGCCGCTCTACCGCCTGGCTTTGGACAACGCCGCCGCCAACGGCCTGAGCGGACGTTTCCATGTCATCCATGGCGATTTCAACAGGATCCATGCCGGTATCGCCAATGTGCAGACCATTTTTTGCAACCCGCCTTTTTTCAAGGCCGGTCAGGGCCGGGTCAGCCCCGACCCGACCATCCGCCTGGCCCGCTTCGAGATTTCACTCAATCTCGCCGGCCTGCTGCGCGGCGTCCAAGCGATCCTGGCGCCGCGGGGAAAATTATTCCTGATCTTTCCTGCTGCCCGGCAGACGGAGCTTCTGGCTGAGGCTGCCGCTCACGGCCTCCACGCCGTGTGGCTCCGCTCTGTTCAGCCTTTTGCCGACTCGGCGCCCGACCGCGTCCTGCTGCAGCTGCAGAAAAAAAAGGGGAAGTGCCGTTCCGAGAAGCCGCTGGTCATTTTCAAGAGCAAGGGAGTCTATACTCCGGAAATGGATAAAATACTGGCCGGCGGGCGAGTCGCCCTGCTGGTTGATGACCGGGGCGAGCGACAAAACTTTGTTTAACTTCAGGGGCGAACGATGAATTCGGGATCTTCAATCCAGACCTTGCTGCCGTCGAAGAGGGCAATGGTATATTTATACCAGCCGAGGGGAATGTTCTTGGCAATGACGAGGCGGATGCGCTTCTGTCGGGACATCTGATGGTGGACGATGGCAAAAGGGGAATCGTAGCCCAGGTGGATGGTAAAGGGGAAATCTTTGTAACCAATCCACTCGATGGCCTGTCCCCATTGCACGTGGGGGCAGAAAGGGTCACACTGGACCAGTCCGTTTTTCAAGGCAATCTTGACCGCTACCGGTTTTTTTGCCACGGCCTTTGTTTTGCTCATGTTTCCTCCTTTTTACTTTGATTTTGGAAGTTTTTTTACGCCCAGCAACGCCGAATAACGAGGGTCACGGCGGAGGTTTGACAGAAGCGGTTCCTGGTCAATCGCCTGCGCCGGACCCGAAAGCGCGAAATATTTATTCAAGGTCAAAAGCGCCTGTCGGCGCATATTGGCAAGTTCATAGACCAGAACGGTGTTCAAGAGCACGCTGATGTTGTTTTCCTCAATTTTCATGGCTTGAGCCGTTTCATCCAGGGCGAGTATCATTTGTCTGGTCTTGGCGTAGAAGATGGACAGACTGGAGTGAATGCGGGCATTGCGGGGATTGATGCGCAGTTGTTCGTTGGCCAGATTGATCGCCATCTGATACGCTTCGCGGGCATCGGTTTCGTGATCCGGCAAACAACTATAGGCGTCGCCCAGATTGCCCCAGATCACGTAATCGTTCAGGCCGAGGGCGATGCCTTTCTTGTACATGGCGGCCGCCTGGCGGTAGCGGCCGGCGAAAAAAAACAGCGTCCCCAGGTTGGAATAGGCGTCGGGATTGGCCTGGAGGGCCAGGGATTTTTCGAACACCCGCCGGGCCAGCTCGTTTTTCCCCTGAAAAAAATAGACGCTGCCCAGGTTGTTGTAGCCGCGGACGTTATCGGGAGTCAGCTCGGTCACCTTGCGGAACATGGCTTCGGCTTCCGGCAGCCGGCCGTTGAAGTAGTAAAAGCTCCCCAGGCTGTTGACGGCGGCCCAATAATTGGGCTTGAGATCGACCGCGTGGCGATAGGTGGCTTCCGCCTCGGCCGTTTTGCCGGCATTCTCGTAGGTGATGGCCAGTCCCAGCAAGGCTTCGGAATTGACCGGATCGAGCGCCAGGGCTTTCTTGAAGCTTTTTATTGCCTCCGGATAGTTCCCCTTGCCGCGCTCGATGATGCCCAGCGTGATTTGCACCGGCACCAGGTCGCCATCGAGTTGGAAGGCCTGCTGGCAGTTGCTTTGGGCTTCCTGGACCAGATCCGGATTCCTGGTCAGTTCGTATTTGCGCCAATAGGCTTCCCCCAGGCCGGCAAACGCCAGGGCGAAATCCGCATCTGCCTGAACCGCTTTCCGGAAAAGGCCGATGGCCGCGTCCAAGCTCTCCTGCTGTTCGTAACGCTGCAGCAAGCCTCGGCCCTGCAGGTAGAATTCATTGGCCTCCGGCCGGAAAGTGCCGCCGGCGGCCAGGCGGGAGCGGGTTGCCGGCTGTAATTCAAAGTCGAGCATGCGGGCCACTTCGGCCGCGGCGCGGTCCTGGAAATCGGCGCCGACGTTGTCGGTTTCGGTGATGACGGCGGATCGAAGCTGACGCATGGCGCTGGTGTCGATCAGGTTCAGGATCAGACGCAACGAATTGCCGCTCTGCTGCAGGCTGCCGGTGATCACCAGGTTGACCCCCAGGGCTTTGCGCGCCCGGCCGGGAGAGTCGATGCCGCTTGAGCGCAGCTCACTGGCCGGCACAATCCACATGGAGCGTTCCGTTTGCTCGATCTGGGTCAGCTTGCTGGTCAGGGTCTCCACCAAACCGTCGCTGAGAGCCTGACTGGAACTGTCGCCGCCTATTACCCGCAATGGCAGGACGGCCATGTGCTTGATCCCCGGCACGCCGGTCAGCCCCAGCACCCGACGCAGCGCGCCGCTTGCCCGCGGGTTCAGGACGAAGAAGCCCAGGAGGCCGGACAGCAGCAACAGGGAAATCACCGTCAGAAAGGCGCGCCGCGATGATTTGCGTCGGGTGCTTTGTTCCGGCTTGGTCGCATCCCCGGCGCCGCCCGGATCCCGCAGGGCCATGGCCAGGGCCTCTGCTGAAGGGTACCTGTCCTGACGTTTCTTGGCCAGGCAGCGGCTGACGATGCCTGTCATCCCTGAGCCGGCTCCGGCTTTCCCGGCCTGGCATGCCGGGGGATCTTCATTGATTATAGCGTAAATGACGGCCTGCTCATAGTCGCCTTTGAACGGCAAGTCTCCGGTCAGCATTTCGTAGAGGACCACGCCGAACGACCAGATATCGCTGCGCTGATCCACCTCCTTGCCCATGGCCTGCTCCGGCGATATGTAATGCACCGTGCCCATGGCGAATGCCCCTTGGGTCAAGGGGCTGGCGCCCATGAGCTTCGCCAGGCCGAAATCCAGGATTTTCACCCGGCCGTCTTTATCCACTAAAATATTCTGCGGCTTGATGTCGCGGTGGACGATGCCCTTGGCGTGGGCGGCGGCGAGGCCGGAGGCGATCTGGGAGGCTATATCGATGACCTGGGTGATGGGTAATGAGTGATGGGTAATAGGTGAACGGTCGACGGTGGACGGCGGACGGTAAGATGAAATCAGTTCTTTCAGGGTATGGCCCTCGACATATTCCATGGCGATGAAAACCTGGCTTTCGTGCTCGCCGATCTCGTAGACCGTGATAATGTTGGGGTGGTTTAGCGCCGCCGCGGCCTGGGCTTCACGCTCGAACCTTTCCCTTGCCTCATTATCGGCCGTCAATTGTCGAGGTAAAAATTTCAAAGCTACCTGGCGCTTAAGTTTGGTGTCTTCGGCTAGATAGATCTCGCCCATGCCTCCTTGGCCGATCTTGTCGATTATCCTATAATGACCAACTACTTTCCCGATCATGGTTTGACTCTAGGCCAAGGGGACGCGCCCCCGGATCCGATCTTTTCAATGATGCGGTAATGGGAGATGGTTTGGCCGGTCATTTATTACCGCCCTTCATCGCTTCACCGGACCCAGATACCTGTCGAGCCAGGCCAGGGTCTCCTTGATGATCTCGTTGCGCGGCACGAAATGGTCGGTTTCGTAGAGTTTCATTTCTTTTTGATCCGCGGGCGTTCCCAGAAGATCGAACAGCGGCTTGCTGCTTGTATCGTAGGGCAAGGTCATATCATATCTACCGTTGAGCATCAGGGTGGGGAGCTTCACCCGGGTGACGTAATTGATCTCGTTGACTTCGGGTCGGGCCTCTCCCTCCATGCCCCCGGAGATCAGCACGCTCGTCTGCAGGCGTTCTTCCACTGCGGGAATAATGGCGCCAACCATTCCTCCCCAGCTGGTGCCGATGTAGGCCAGCTTGCTGTCATCGATATCCGGCCTTGTTTCCAGGTAGTCGATGCTCCTCTTGAAATCCTTGACCACTTTGATGAAAAAGTCCGCATATTGACGGGAATTGTCGCCGCTGTGAATTTCCGTAAGTGCATCAGAGCCCCGCTCGAATGTACCCTTGTAGATGGGAAGCAGCACCGCCCGGCCGTTTTTCAGCCATGCCGGGAAATACCTG